>NZ_BAABHO010000026.1:0-81816 GCF_039542135.1 Actinomycetospora chlora | reverse complement strand
CGGTCGCGGTGGCCGGCCCCAGGACGGCGGCGAGCGCCAGGGCGGCAGCCGGGGCGGCCAGGACCGCGCGGGCCAGGGCAGGGGCGGCCAGCGTGGGGGCGGCCAGGGCGGGCGTGACCAGCGCGGCGGCCGTGACCGGCGCCCGGCCCCGACCAACGACGCCATGGCCGAGGCCCTGCGCCGCGCCGGCTACAAGCCCTGAGGCGGGCTCAGAGCTCCGAGCCCGGCCCCGGGCCGACGGAGCGGCAGGGACGCTCGCGCAGCGCCCGCACGTAGTCGTCCGGGGCGCCCGCGCTCTCGGCCGCGTCGGCCAGCACGCCGATGTAGCGGGCCGAGGGCAGCCCGCCCTCGTAGGCGTCGAGCACGTAGACCCAGGCGAGCTGAGGGCCGTCCATGGTCTGGATGCGCAGCCGCAGCTTCTTGTGCATGCCGAGCTCGCCGCCCTCCCAGCGGTCGAGCTGGTCGACGTCGAGGGGGCTCACGTCGTAGAGGACGACGAACACCCGCGAGCCGGGGTCCTCGACGACGGTCGAGAGGGCGCCCTCCCAGCCGTAGTCCTCGCCGCCGAAGGTGATGCGCCAGCCCTCGAGCCAGCCCGTCCCGGACATGGGCGAGTGAGGTGCCCGTTGCATCATCTGCGCGGGGTCCATGTTGGATCCGTACGCGGCGTAGAGCGGCACGGCGGACAGGGTAGCCAGAAGTCCGCGGAACACGATCGGTGCGCATGCGTCTGCGCGCGGGTCGCCACCGTCGGGGACGATGGTGGCGACACACAGGGAGGCACCACATGACCCGCATCGTCATCCTGGGCGGGGGACCGGCGGGCTACGAGGCGGCGCTGGTCGCCGCCCAGCACGAGGCCGACGTCACCGTCGTGGAGCAGGACAGCATCGGCGGCAACTCGGTCGCCTACGACTGCGTCCCCTCCAAGACCTTCATCGCGTCGGCCGGCGCCCGCGCCGGCATGCGGCGCACCGCCGAGATGGGCGTCGACGTCGACGACCCGCGCATCGACCTGCCGCGGGTGCACAGCCGGGTGAAGGGCCTCGCGCTCGCCCAGTCCGCCGACGTCCGCACGACGCTGCAGGCCGCGGGCGTGCGCATCGTGACGGGCCGCGCCTACTTCGAGCAGAAGGACCGCTCCAGCGCCACGCACGACGTCTGCATCGCGCACCCGGACGGGTCGACCGAGACGATCACCGCCGACGTCGCGCTCATCGCCACCGGCGCGTCGCCCCGGATCCTCCCCGACGCGCAGCCCGACGGCCGGCGCATCCTCACGTGGCGCCAGATCTACGACCTCGACACGCTGCCCGAGCACCTGATCGTGGTCGGGTCCGGGGTCACCGGCGCCGAGTTCGTCTCTGCCTACGCCGAGCTGGGCGTACCGGTGACGCTGATCTCCAGCCGCGACCGCGTCCTGCCCCACGAGGACCCGGACGCGGCGGCCACGCTGGAGGAGGTCTTCACGGCCGCCGGCGTCACCATCGCCCCGCGCACCCGCGCGGAGAAGGTCGTGGCCACCGGCGACGGCGTGCGCGTCACGCTCTCCGACGGCAGCGAGATCGAGGGCTCGCACGCGCTGATGACGGTCGGGTCGGTGCCCAACACCGCCGACCTCGGCGCGGAGAACATCGGCCTGGCGCTGACGGACTCCGGGCACGTCACCGTCGACCGCGTCTCGCGCACCGACGTGCCGGGCGTCTACGCGGCCGGCGACTGCACGGGCCTGCTGCCGCTGGCGTCGGTGGCGGCGATGCAGGGCCGCATCGCGATGTGGCACGCGCTCGGCGAGGGCGTCGCGCCGCTGCGGCTCAAGACCGTCGCGTCCGCGGTGTTCACCCACCCCGAGGTGGCGACGGTCGGGGTGCCCGAGGCGGAGATCGAGTCCGGGCGGTTCCAGGCGCGCACGGTGATGCTGCCGCTGGGCACCAACCCGCGCGCCAAGATGGAGGGCCTCCGCGAGGGCTTCGTCAAGATCTTTTGTCGGCCGGCGACGGGCGTCGTCATCGGCGGCGTCATCGTCGCCCCGGTGGCCAGCGAGCTGATCCTCCCGCTGGCCATGGCGGTGCAGAACAACCTCACCGTCGACGACCTCGCCCACACGTTCTCGATCTACCCCTCGCTCTCGGGCTCGGTGACGGAGGCCAACCGCCGGCTCATGCAGCACGACGACCTGGACTGACCGGTCAGGCCTGCTGCACCCGGTCGCGCAAGGCCCGGCGGCCGGCGAGGCCGAGCTTCCCGTACACGTTGCGCAGGTGGTACTCGACGGTCTTGGTCGAGACGAACAGCTCCGCGGCGATCTCGGGGTTGGTCCAGCCGCGCCCGACGAGCGTCGTCACCTCGCGCTCGCGGTCGGTGAGGCCGTCGGCCCAGCGGTCGCGAGGGGCGCCAGGCCCGGCCGGGACGAGCTCGGCCGGGTCGGCGGCGTCGGCGAGGTCGGCCAGGCAGCGGTCGAGGAACGGGGCCGCGCCGATGCGGCTGTAGGCGTCGGCGGCCGCGTCGAGCGCCGAGCGGGCCGCGGAGCGCTCCCCGGCGAGCGCGAGCGCCACGCCGTAGGCGTGCCGCAGCCGCGTCCGGTACCAGGCGGGCTCGCCGCCGTCGGCCGGCAGCGCCAGCCCGGCCTCGAAGGCGCGGCGGGCACCGTCGGGGTCGCCGAGCGCCGCCGCCAGCCGCCCGCTGAGCCAGGCCCGGGCCACCGGCAAGCAGCTGCCGGACGCCGGCACCCGGTCGAGGGCGGCGAGCGCCCGCGCCGCGGCGTCGAGCCGCCCGGTGTCGAGGTGGCTGTCGACGAGGGACGGCAGCCACCACCCGGAGTAGAGCCGCACGCGGTCGGGCTCGAGCGTGTCCGGTGTCAGGGCGCCGAGCCCGGCGGCGACGTCCTCGGGCCGGCGCTCGGCCTGCGCGATAGCGGCCGCGGCGAGCGTGAGGTGGACCCGGGGCCCGAGGAAGTCGGCGGCCTGCGCCAGCTCGGCGGCACGGGCCAGGTCGGCGCGCGCGGCGTCCTGCTCGCCGCGGCCGGCGTGCAGGATCGCCGACTGCGACCACAACGCCGCGTGGTCGAAGCTGCGGCCGTGCCGGGTGACGGCCTCCAGGCCGGCCTCGAGCTCGCGGCGGGCGGCGTCCCATTCGCCGAGCAGGTAGTCGCACCAGACGAGGTGCACCTGGGCCGACAGCCCGAGCAGGTGCGCCAGCGGCGTGCCGCGGCGGCGGGCGACGACGGTGAGGTCCGCGCAGGCGGGCCCGAGGCGCCCGAGCAGGCCGTTCAGCACCCCGCGCTGGGTGAGGGCGGGCAGCTCGTAGGGGGTGGCCCGGGCGGGCGACGAGGGCAGGAACGCGAGGTGCGCCAGGCCGGGGGCCGGGCCGTCGACCAGGGCCGTGCCCGCGGCGAGGAAGGCGCGGGCGAGCGGCACGAGCCGGTGGTCGGCGGGGATCCGGTCCTGCGCGTCGCGGGCCGCGGCGACACCAGCCTCCCCGTCGCCGAGCTGGCAGTGGACGTAGGCGAGCTCGAGGTCGAGCCGCGCGACCGCCTCGGGCGGCGTCGCGGCGTCCGTGCCGGCGCGGGCCGCCACCAGGAGGTCGCGGCAGGCGGTGACCTCGTCGCGCGCGAAGGCCATCAGCCCCAGCAGCTCGGCGCGGGCCGGGCCGTCGGGCAGCGCCTCGATCTCCGCGGCGTGGGCGAGCGCGTGGCCCTCGCGCGACGCGTGCACCAGCAGCCGGACGCCCTCCACCAGGCGCTCCTGCCGCGTGCCCTCGTCGCCGCTGCGCGCGGACGCCCAGAGGAGGTACTCCGCGGCCACCACCAGGTCGCCGCGGGCGAACTCGGTGGCGGCCGCCTGCGCCAGCGCGTCGGCGAGCGCGTCGTCCGGGCCATCGGTGGCGCCGACGAGGTGGCGCCAGCGGGCCGTGCCGCCGGTGAGGTCCGCGGCCTGCCGGTGCAGCGCCCGGCGACGGGCGGGCGGGGTGCCGGCGTAGACGGCGTCACGGACCAGCGCCGAGCCGTACGCGAGGATCTCGTCGGTCTCGTCGGCCTGGGTCTCGAGCAACCCCTCGGCCACCAGCGGCGCGCAGTCCTCCGTCACCGTCGCGCGTCCGGTGAGGGTGCGCAGCGTGCGCACCGGGGCCGGCCCGCCCAGCACGGCGAGGGCCTCGAGCGCCGCGCGGGGACCGTCGGGGAGCCGCGCCAGGCGGCGCCGCAGGCCGGCGGCGAGCGACCCGGGCGGGCGCGGCCGCCCGAGCCGGTAGCGCCCGGCGAGATCCGGAGCCGTGGCGTCGGCGAGCACCGCCCGCACGTACATCGGGTTGCCGCCGGTCTCCTCGCGCAGCCGCCGGGCCGTCCACGGCGTGACGTCGGGGTCGACCTCGCGGGCCAGCGCGGCGACCTCCTCGACGGACAGGCCCCCGAGCCGTAGCCAGAGCGTGTCCGCCGGCCACGGGTCGCCGGGCGGGGGCTCCAGCCAGTCGTCGGGACGGTCGTGCCCGGCGAGCACGGCCATCACCCGCAGCGGGGCGAGCCGCCGCAGCAGGCGGCGCAGCGTCGCCAGCGACTCGGGGTCCGCCCGGTGCAGGTCGTCGGCGACGAACAGCACCGGCCGGGCGTCCTCGAGCTGCTCGAGGGCGGCGAGCAGGGCCGTCGCGCCCGGGCGCGACGGGCCGTCCGGGACGTCGCCGGCGCGCGCCCCGGCGGCGTGCGCCGCGGCCAGGCAGGCCTCGAGCAGCGCGCCCGGCCGGCTCACGCCCACGTCGGGCGCCGTGGCCCGCACGACGGTGACCTCGCCGGCGAGGCGGCGGCGCAGCCGGTCGACCAGCTCGGACTTCCCGACGCCGGCCGGCCCGGTGACGACGACCGGTGGCGGTGTGCCGGTGCGGGCCGCCCGCGCGAGGTCGAGCAGCCGCGCGAGCTCGCCGGCGCGACCGACGCCGTCCCGGACACCGACCCCCCGCATCGCGCCCACCCCCCGGAGATCCGCGGCACGAACTAGGCATTCTGCCTGGGGCGGGGCGCTCTGCGGAGGACGACCGTGGACCACGTCGCCCGAGCGGCCGCTGACGACAGCGCGACGCCCGCCCTCTCCCCCCACGGGCGGGCACGCGGAGGTCGGACCGGCACCCCGAGCGCGGGCGCCGGCGCGGTGTGCCCGCGCCGGCGCCTGCGGGAGTGGCCGGGACCGGCCGCTCGGGTGACCTCCGGAGAGCGGTCTCGTCCCCTCTAGGCCCAGTCGAAGGTGCGGGTGACCGCCTTCTTCCACTGGGCGAAGGTCTCGTCGCGCAGGGTCGGGTCCATCGACGGCGACCAGACCTTGTCCTGTGCCCAGTTGTCGCGGATGTCCTGCTCGGAGTCCCAGAAGCCGACCGCGAGGCCCGCCGCGTAGGCGGCGCCGAGAGCGGTCGTCTCGGCGACCACCGGCCGGATGACCTCGACGCCGAGCAGGTCGGCCTGGAACTGCATGAGCACCTCGTTGCCGACCATGCCGCCGTCGACCTTGAGGGTGGTGAGGGGCACGCCGGAGTCGGCGTTCATCGCGTCGATGACCTCGCGGGTCTGGAACGCCGTGGCCTCGAGGACGGCCCGGGCGAGGTGGCCCTTGTTGACGTAGCGGGTCAGCCCGACGATCGCGCCGCGGGCGTCGGCCCGCCAGTACGGCGCGAACAGGCCGGAGAAGGCGGGCACGAAGTAGGCGCCGCCGTTGTCGTCGACCGTCTTGGCGAGGTCCTCGATCTCGGGGGCCGACGAGATGATGCCGAGGTTGTCGCGCATCCACTGCACCAGCGAGCCGGTGACGGCGATGGAGCCCTCGAGGGCGTACACCTGCGGGGCGTCGCCGATCTTGTAGCAGACCGTGGTGAGCAGGCCGTTCTTCGACTCGACCTTCTCCGTGCCCGTGTTGAGCAGCACGAAGTTGCCGGTGCCGTAGGTGTTCTTGGCCTCGCCGACGTCCAGGCACGCCTGGCCGAACGTCGCGGCCTGCTGGTCGCCGAGGATGCCGGCGACCGGGACGTCGCGGAACGTGCCGCGGGCCCGGATCGGGCCGTAGTCCTCCGACGACGACCGGATCTCCGGCAGCATCGCCATCGGGACGCCGATCTCCTCGCAGAGCTCGGGGTCCCACTCGAGGGTGTCGATGTTCATCAGCAGCGTGCGCGAGGCGTTGGTCGGGTCGGTGACGTGCAGCCCGCCCTCGTTGCCGCCGGTGGCGTTCCAGAGCACCCAGGTGTCCATTGTCCCGAAGGCCAGCTCGCCGCGCTCGGCCCGCTCGCGGGCACCCTCGACGTTGTCGAGGATCCAGCGCGCCTTGGGCCCGGCGAAGTAGGTGGCCAGGGGCAGGCCGGTCTTGGCGCGGTAGCGCTCGGCGCCGCCGCCGAGCGCGCCGAGCTCGTCGCAGATCGCCTGCGTGCGGGTGTCCTGCCAGACGATGGCGTTGTGGATCGGCTCGCCGGTCGCCTTGTCCCAGATGACCGTCGTCTCGCGCTGGTTGGTGATGCCGACGGCGGCGATCTGGTCGGCGTTGAGGTCGGCCCGCGCCAGCGCGCCGCCGCACACCTGGCGGGTGTTGCCCCAGATCTCCGACGCGTCGTGCTCCACCCACCCGGCGCGCGGGAAGATCTGCTGGTGCTCGAGCTGGTCGACCGCCACGACCCGCCCGGAGTGGTCGAAGATCATGCACCGCGTCGAGGTGGTGCCCTGGTCGATCGCGGCGACGTACTGGGTCATGCCGTGGCTCCCTACCGTGTGCTTCGGGTCGGACGGGCGGTGGTCAGCCGGTCTTCATGGGCGCGACCCCGGCGACCAGGGCGGCCAGCACCGCGCCGATCAGGGGTGCGATGACCGGCACCCACGAGTAGCCCCAGTCGACGGGGCCCTTGCCGCGGATCGGCAGGACGGCGTAGGCGACGCGGGGCCCGAGGTCACGGGCCGGGTTGATGGCGTAGCCGGTGGGCCCGCCGAGGGCCTGCCCGATGCCCATGACGACCGCGGCCGCGCCGGCGTAGATCGCCGGGCTGGAGCCGTAGGGGTTGTCGAGCAGGAACAGGATGAGGGCGAAGGTCGCGATGCCCTCGGTGACCATGTTCCACACCGGCTTCTTGATCGGCGGGTTGGTCGAGAAGATGTTCAGCGTGCCCGAGTTGTCCTCGTTCTGGTCGAACTGCAGCTTGTAGACCAGCCAGGCCAGGACGGCGCCGACGAAGGCGCCGAGGAACTGCCCGATCAGGTAGAAGGGCACCTGCCCCCACGGTGTCCCGCCGTTGATGGCGCTGGCCAGCGTCACCGCGGGGTTGATGGCGCCGCCCGAGTAGTCGGCGATGCTGGCGCCGGCGAACACGCCGAACCCCCAGCCGAAGGTGATCAGCACCCACGACGCCGTGTCCCCGTCCTGGTTGGTGCGGGTCAGCAGCACGTTGGCCACGACCCCGCACCCGAAGAGGAGCAGCACCATGGTGCCGAGGAACTCCGAGAAGATGATGCCCCACGCGCTCACGAGGACTCCCGTCGTCGGCGACCCGTCCCTTTGCGACGAGCCCACCGACGGTGTCGATCACAAGGCGCGCTCGTGATCGGCGACGGTAGTGGCGGTGGTCACCGTGTGTCCACGCCCGCCGGGGATCTCGGGGTTCGCGAGGTTCCTGCGGGGCACCCGTGGACCAGAACGGAGCAGGCCGCTGCACCGCGTGCACGGTCCCCCGCCTCGGGGATACCGGGTTAGCGTGGGAGGCAACGAGCGTCGTCCGGTGAGCGCCGGGCCCCGCGGACGGTGGTCCCCGGAGACGACGACCGACGAGAGGGGACGCACGTGGGCGCGGGTGACAGCGCAGGTGACGGGACCGGCGGCTTCGGCGGCGACGCCGGTGCGTCGGCCGAGGCCGAGGCGCTGGACGCCGCGGCCGAGCCGGCGCGGCTGGGGCCGGCGAACCGCGAGCGGGCGTGGGAGCGCCTCGCGTCGGAGCAGTTCGACGTGGTGGTCGTCGGCGGCGGCGTCGTCGGCACCGGGGCGGCGCTCGACGCGGCGACGCGCGGCCTGAAGGTGGCGCTCGTCGAGGCGCGCGACCTCGCGTCGGGCACCTCGAGCCGCTCGTCGAAGCTGTTCCACGGCGGCCTGCGCTACCTCGAGCAGTTCGACTTCGGGCTCGTGCGCGAGGCGCTGCGCGAGCGCGAGCTGAACATGACGCGCCTGGCGCCCCACCTCATCAAGCCGGTCAGCTTCCTCTACCCGCTGACCAAGCACTGGGAGCGCCCGTACGTCACCGCCGGCGTCACGCTCTACGACACGATGGGGGGCAAGAGCTCGCTGCCCCACCAGAAGCAGCTCACGCGCTCCGGCGCGCTGCGCATGGCCCCGGCGCTCAAGCGCAAGGCGCTGGTCGGCGCGATCCGCTACTACGACGCCCAGGCCGACGACGCCCGCCACACGATGATGGTCGGGCGCACAGCCGCCCAGTACGGCGCGATCGTGCGCACCTCGACCCAGGTCGTCGAGTTCCTCCACGAGGTCGACCGGGTGGCGGGCGTGCGGGTCCGCGACGTCGAGACCGGGCGCGAGACCGACGTCCGCGCGTCGGTGGTCGTCAACTGCACCGGGGTCTGGACCGACCAGATGCAGCACGCGGCGGGCACCCGCGGGCGCTTCAAGGTCAAGGCGTCCAAGGGTGTGCACTTCCTCGTCGCCCGCGACAAGATCCCGTCGGACACCGGCATGATCCTGCGGACCGAGAAGTCGGTGCTGTTCGTCATCCCGTGGCGCAACCACTGGATCGTCGGCACCACCGACACCGACTGGAACCTCGACCTCGCCCACCCCGCGGCCACCCGCAAGGACCTCGACTACCTGCTCGAGCACGTCAACACCGTGCTGGTCACGCCGCTGACGCACGACGACATCGAGGGCGTGTACGCGGGCCTGCGCCCGCTGCTGGCCGGCGAGAGCGAGGAGACCTCGAAGCTCTCGCGCGAGCACGCCGTCTCGCGGGTGATGCCGGGGCTCGTCGCCATCGCGGGCGGCAAGTACACGACCTACCGGGTGATGGCCGCCGACGCGATCGACGCCGCCGCCGAGGACATCCCCACCCGCGTGGCGCCCTCGGTCACCGACCGGGTGCCGCTCATCGGCGCCGACGGCTACTTCGCGCTGGTCAACCAGTCCGAGCAGCTGGGCCTGCGCCACGGGCTGCACCCGCACCGCGTGCGCCACCTGCTCGACCGCTACGGCTCGCTGCTCCACGGCCTGCTGGCCATGGGCGACGACGACCCGTCGCTGCTCGAGCCGGTGCCCGCGTCGCCGGACTACCTGCGCGTCGAGATCGCCTACGCCGTGGCCTACGAGGGCGCGCTGCACCTCGACGACGTCCTCGCCCGCCGCACCCGCATCTCCATCGAGTACGCCCACCGCGGCGTCGACTCGGCCGAGGCCGTGGGGCAGCAGATGGCCGATCTCCTCGGCTGGACCGACGAGCAGCGCGACCTCGAGGTCCGCTCGTACGTCGAGCGCGTCCAGGCCGAGCGCGACTCGCAGACCGCGGACACCGACATCGAGGCCGACAAGCTGCGCGTCGCGGCGCCGGACCCCCGCGCCCCGCGGCTCGCGGCCCTCGGGACGGGCTGATCGGACGGGCTGACAAGCACGCCGGACGCGCGGCACTGGTGGGCGCCGGTGCCGCGCGGTGGGCTGGGTCCATGCCCGCTCTCGCGATCATCCAGCTCGTCGCCGGTGTGCTCTCCGCCCTGCTGGCGGGGCTCTACCTGGCGTTCTCGCTGGCGGTGATGCCGGCACTCGCGCGCCTGCCCGACCGCCTGCTCGTGACGGTCATGCAGACCGTCAACCGGGTCATCGTCCGGCCGGCGTTCGCGCTGGTGTTCCTGGGCGCGCCGCTCGGGGCCCTCGCTGCGGCGGTGCTCGCGCTGGTGGTCGGCGCCCCGCCCGTGCCCGTCGTGCTCGGCGCCCTGCTCCAGGTCGCCTCGCTCGGCGTCACCCTGGCGGTGAACATCCCGCTCAACACCGCCCTCGACCGCGCGGACCCGGACGACGCCGGTGACGTCGTGCGGGCCCGGGAGGCGTTCGAGCGGCCGTGGAACCGCGCCCACGCCGTGCGCACCGTGCTCACGACCGTGGGCGCGGTGGCGCTGCTGGCGTGAGGTTCAGGGACCGGTTCAGTGCCCCGCGACGGGCGTGGCCGGGGTGTCCTCCGGGCTGCCGTCCCCGGTCGCGCCGTCGTCGGTCGGGCTGTCCTCGGACGGGCCGTCCCCGGCGGGCTTGCGCCGCACCATGAACGACACCCCGACCGCGATGAGCCCGATGACCCCGGCGGCCATGAAGGCGAGCTGCAGCCCGGCGGCGTCCGGCGTCCCGGTGGCCGAGGCGGACCCGATCGCCGCGATGGTGACGAACCCGGCGGTGCCCGCGGCGCCCGCCACCTGCTGCAGCGTCGTGAGGATCGCGCTGCCGTGGGAGTAGAGGTTGGCCGGCAGCACCGACAGCCCCTCGGTGAGCAGCGGCGTCATCATCAGGCCGAGGGAGGCCATCAGCAGGATGTGCGCGCCGATCACCATCCACAGCGCGGCGCCCGCGCCGAGCAGCGCGAGCAGCCACATCGACACCGCCAGCCCGATCGCCCCGGGGATCACGAGCGGGCGCGCGCCCACGCGGTCGAACAGGCGGCCGACCGGGCGACCCATGAAGCCGAGCACCAGGCCGCCGGGCAGCACCGCGAGCCCCGTGGTGGCCGCGCTGACGCCCAGGACGTTCTGGAGGTAGATCGGCAGCAGGATCGCCCCGGCCCCCAGCAGCGACATGAACAGCAGCGCGGAGAGCACGATCGCGACGACGAAGGGCCGGTGGCCGAAGGGGCGCAGGTCGAGCAGCGCGGACTCGGTGCGCTGCAGCCGCCGCTGGCGCAGGACGAACACCAGCAGGGCGACGGCGCCGACGACGAGCGCCAGCCACGGCGGGATACCGCCGCTGCCGCCGTGACCGAGCGTCGAGAGCCCGTAGACGATGCCGCCGAAGCCGAGGAAGGACAGCAGCACCGAGAACAGGTCGAGCGGCGTGCGGTGCGTCTCGCCCGACAGCTTGAACGTCACGAGGCCGATGGCGAGCGCGGCGAGCGAGAGCGGCAGCACGCTCCAGAACATCCACCGCCAGTCCAGCGACGACAGGATCAGGCCGCCGATGGTCGGGCCGATCGCGGGCGCGACGGCGATGACGATCGAGATCGTGCCCATCGTGGCGCCGCGGCGCTCCGGCGGGATCAGCCGCATCACCGACGTCATGAGCAGCGGGATCATCACCGCGGTGCCCGACGCCTGCACGACGCGGCCGACGAGGAGCACGGGGAAGCCGGGCGACAGCGCGCAGATCAGCGTGCCGAGGCTGAACAGCGTCATGGCCGCCAGGAACACCTGGCGCGGGGTGAACCGGTTGAGGATGTAGCCCGTGGTCGGGATGACCACGCCCATCGTCAGCAGGAACCCGCTGGTGAGCCACTGCACGGTGGTGGCGCTGACCCCGAGGTCGCCCGTCAGGTGCGGCAGCGCCACGGACAGGATCGTCTCGTTCAGGATCATGACGAAGGCCGAGACGACCAGCGTCATGACGATGACCATCGGCCGCGCGTTCGGCGGGGCCCCGGTGGCCGTGTCGGGTCCGGCGTGCGTCGGACCGGTCATCGTTCCCCCTCGTGGCGGCGGCCGTGACGATCACGGTCCGGGTGTGGCTCCGATGTGACAGAGCATCACACGCGCCCCCGACAGGCGATCGGTTTCCGCCGGCGACGACCACTTCGCCAACGCCTCGCGTCGTGGTCCTGTTCCTCGCCCCGGCGCAGGGAGACACGGGTTACGCCGAGGGTGAACGCATGGTACGAAACATACGGTCGAGGCGGACGGGGAGAGGTGGTCGTCGATGACCGAGCCACACCGGGAGACGTACCGGGCGAGGATCCCCTACGAGTCGCTGGACCCGCTGACGATCGGGTCCGCCGGCGACGACACCCTGGTCCACCGCGACGAGCTCGAGCTCGAGATGCCGGCGGCGAACCTGCTGGCCGCGATCTACCCGGACGAGCCCCCGCCGGTCCCGGACACCACGGCGGAGGCCCGCCGGGCGCTGTCGTCGCCGGTGGCGGGCCCGACGCTCGCCGAGCTCCTCGCCGGCGGACGCAGCGTCACCGTCGTCATCGACAACCAGTTCCGCCCGACGCCCGCGTCCCGCATCCTGCCGGCGGTCCTCGACGAGATCGAGCGGGCCGGGACGACCGAGGCCACCGTCATCACGGGCAACGGGAAGGTCTTCCCGCTCTCGGACTCCGACATCGAGCAGAAGGTCGGACGGGAGAACCTCGACCGGATGGCCCGGCTCGGCATCCCCCTGCTGCAGAACGACCCGTTGAACTACGACGCCTACACCTACCTCGGCGTCACGTCCCGGGGCACGCCCGCCTACGTGCACCGCTCGATCACCGACCACGACGTCGTGATCTCGATCGGGCAGGCCCAGGCGAACCACTGGGGCTACGGCGGCGGCGGCAAGCTGATCATGCCGGGCGTCTGCGCGGACGCGACGATCGAGGCCAACCACGCCAACTTCACGATGTCGCCGCAGACGCACTACGGCGCGCTGGCCGGCCCGATGCGCTCGGACATCGACGAGATCGCGACCATGGCCGGCCTCGATGCGACCCTCGACGTCCTGCTCGACACCCGGGGGCGGGTGATCGAGATGTACTTCGGCCCGCACCCCGTGTCCCACCGCCGGGCCATCGAGCGGTTCAACGCGATCTACACGTTCGAGCCGCTGGCCGAGCAGGGGCCGGCGGACATCGCCATCTGCGGCGTCTTCGCCCCCACCGACCACCTGTTCTTCCACACCGGCTGGGGCTGCATGTCCGCGGACTACGTGGTCCGCGACGGCGGCACGATCATCTACACGAGCCCGTCGCCCGGGGTGCACACCGCGATCGGCGACTTCCCGGGGCTCGCGCTGATGGACCTCATGAAGCCCTACATGCCGCCGACGCAGGCCAACTACGAGCGGATGCTGCGCGACATCCACGCCCGCGTCATCCAGATGTGGGCCGGCTGTATCTGGGCGCCCATCTACGAGGTGATGCTCAAGAAGCACCTCACGCTGGTCACGCTCGCGGAGAACCTGGAGATGGCCGCCGACATCGGCATCGACGCCACGACCTCGCTCGACGAGGCCTTCGCCGCGGCGATGGAGCGCCACGGGCCGGACGCCAAGGTGGTGATCCTGCCCTACGCCCGCTACCAGCTGCCCGCGAACATGGTCCGGCTCGACGCCCAGCCGCTGCGCTTCCCCCAGGAGGCGCTGCGGTGACCGGGTCCGCCGTGCCCGCGGCACCCGCGCGGGTGCGCGGCTCGACGACGATCACCGAGCTGCTGCGCCGGCACCCCGACGGGTCCGCCCTGCGGCTGCTGGCGGCGATCGGTGTGCCCTGCGCGTACTGCGGCGGCGCGCTGCGGGAGCCGATCACGCTCGCCGCCCGGCGCCACGGCCGCGACCCGGGCTCCTTCCTGCGCGCCTGCCAGGCCCTCGACGACGGTTGGCCCGCCGAGGACCTCCTCGCGGCGGCCCGCCGGCGCACCGGGGAGGGGGCGTGACCCCGGACCCGTTGCCCGGCCTGCGGGCCCGCGTCGCGGCGCTCGGCGGGGCGGTCGTGGCGTTCTCGGGCGGGGTCGACTCGTCGGTGGTCGCCGCGGTGGCGGCCGGCGAGCTGGGCGGGCGGGCGCTGGCGGTCACCGCCGCGTCGCCGGCGCTCGCGAGCGGGGAGCTCGACGGGGCGCGGGCGGTCGCCGCGGCGGTCGGGATCGCCCACGAGGTCGTCGACACCGCCGAGCTCGAGCGGGCCGCGTACCGGCGCAACGACCGTTTCCGCTGCTACCACTGCAAGACCGAGCTGTACGACCGGCTCGGCGTCCTGGCTGCCGCGCGGGGCCTGCCCGCCGTGCTCTCGGGCGCCAACGCCGACGACACCGGCGACTGGCGACCCGGGCTCCGGGCCGCCGCCGAGCACGGCGTGCGCCACCCGCTGCTCGAGGAGGGGCTCGGCAAGGACGCGGTGCGCGCCCTGGCCCGCCGCCTCGGCGTGCCCAGCGCCGACAAGCCGGCATCGCCGTGCCTGGCGTCCCGGCTGCCGTACGGGACGCCGGTGAGCGCGCCGGTCCTCGCGCAGGTGGACCGCGCCGAGCGCGCGGTCGAGGCGCTCGGGCACCGCGTCCTGCGGGTCCGCCACCACGGCCGTCTCGGGCGGGTGTCCCTGGCCGCCGACGAGCTCGACCGCGTCCGGGACCCGGCCCACCGCGCCGCAGTGCTGCGCGCCGTGCTCGCCGCCGGCTACGAGGAGGCCGAGATCGACGACGAGCCCTTCCGCTCCGGCGCGCTGAACCTCACGCTGACGCCCGTGGAACGGCCGGGATGACCGACGGGACCACCCCCGGCACCCTCGGGGTCGGGGGCTTCGCCGAGCTCGACACCGACCGCCGCCGCCGCACCGGCGTGCCCGAGGTCGTCTACGGCGAGGGCAAGACCCCGGAGCAGACGCTGCGCCTGCTCGCCGAGCTGCGCCGGACCGACCCGCGGGGTCCGGCCCTGGCGACCCGGTGCCCGCCAGCGGTGCTCGACGCGGCGCGCGACGCCTTTCCCGGCGAGGCCGTCGCCGCCGACCCGGTCGGGCGGACCGTCACGGTCGGGGCGCTGCCGCCGCCGGTCGGTGACGTCGTCGCGCTCACCGCCGGCACCACCGACCTGCCGGTCGCGGGGGAGTGCCGGGCGACGCTCGCGGCGCTCGGGGTGGGCGTGCGCCTGGTCGCCGACGTCGGGGTCGCCGGCCTGCACCGCCTGCTGGGCCACCTGGACGCGATCCGGGACGCCGACGCGGTCGTCGTCGCCGCCGGGATGGACGGCGCCCTGCCCAGCGTGGTCGCCGGCCTGGTCCCGGCCCCGGTGATCGGGGTGCCGACGAGCGTCGGCTACGGCGTGGCCGCCGGCGGTCTGGCGACGGCCGCGGCCATGCTCGCGTCGTGCAGCCCGGGTCTGGTCGTGGTCAACGTCGACAACGGGTTCGGGGCCGCGGTGCACGCCGCGAAGATCGTGCACCGGGTCCGCGGTGACCGCTGAGACGCCGGTCGCCTGGATCGACGCCGGCGCCGGGGTGGCCGGGGACATGCTCGTCGCCGCCCTGATCGACGCCGGGGCCGACGAGCAGCGGGTGGCGGGGGCGGTCGCCTCGTTGGGGCTGCCCGGCCTGGGCCTGCGCGTCTCCCGCGACCGGCGTGGCGGCCTCGGCTGCCGGCGGGTGCACGTCACCGAGCCGGTGGAGGCGACGGAGCGGCACCTCGCCGAGGTCCTCGCGCTCGTGGCGCGGGCCGAGCTGGGCGAGCGCGGCCACGCCTTCGCCCGGGACGTGTTCGGCCTGCTGGCCCGCGCCGAGGGGGCGGTGCACGGCGCGGACCCCGCCGAGGTGCACTTCCACGAGGTCGGGGCCCACGACGCGCTCGCCGACGTGGTGGGCGCGGCGGCGGCGCTCGAGGACCTCGGTCTGCTCGACCCGGGCGCGCTCGTGCGGTGCTCGCCGCTGGCTACCGGCCACGGCACGGTGCGGGCGCGCCACGGCGTCCTGCCCGTGCCCGGCCCGGCGGTGGTCGAGATCGCCGCGATCGCGGGGCTCGGGCTGGCGGGCGGGGAGCTCGCGGGCGAGCGCACGACACCGACGGGGGCCGCGCTGGTCGCCTCCGCCGCCCGGCCGGGGCCCTTCCCGGCGATGACCGTCCGCGCGAGCGGCGTCGGCGGCGGACGCCGCGACCCGCCGGACCGCCCCAACGTCACGCGGGTGGTGCTGGGCACGGCCGTCGCGGGACCCGGGCCCGCCGACGGCGAGGTCGTGCTCGTCGAGGCCACCGTGGACGATCTCGACCCCCAGCTGTGGCCGTCGGTCCTGCGGGCGGTGCGCGCCGCCGGGGCGTGGGACTGCTGGACGACGCCGGTGATCGGCCGGCACGGGCGGCCCGGGCAGGTGCTCACCGCCGTCTGCGACGAGGCCGTGCGCCCGGCCGTCGTCGACCGGGTCTTCGCGCACACGACGACCTTGGGAGTGCGGTGGTCGCGCTGGGAGCGGGCGACGCTGCCCCGGCACATCGTCGAGGTGGACATCGGCGGACCCGGCGCGCCGTGCCGGATTCCGGTCAAGATCGCCGAGCACGGCGACGGGCGCCGCACGGCCAAGCCCGAGCCGGCCGACGTCGAGGCCGCGGCCGAGGCGCTGGGCGTCCCGGCCCGGGAGGTGGCCGCGCGGGTGGTCGCGGCCCTCCCGCCACCGGACGCCTGAGCCCGGCCCTCAGCCGCCGTTGCGGTGGGAGATCCAGGCGACGGCGGCGATCACGACGGGGACGAGCACGAAGATCCAGGGGAAGCGGCCGCCGCTGAGCGCGAAGAGCACGGCCGCCACGGCCGGCGTCAGCAGGGAGATGAGCCCGGCGTGCCGCGCGATGGCCGCACCGCCCGGGGCGACGAGCTCGGGCAGCTCGGGGGCCTCCGGGGTCGCCGGGGTCGCCGGGGTCGCCGGCCCGCCGCGGGGGGCCGCGGTGGGGAAGGCGGGGTGCGGATCGGGCAGGTCGGCGAACAGGGCGTCGAGCTCCGCGCGCGTGCTCGCGCGGGACGCCGTGGCGCACCGGCCGGCGTGCTCGGCGCGCTCGAGTCGTCCGGCGCGGCGGTGCTCGTCGAGCGCCTCCATCGCCAGCTCGCGCTCGTGCGCCCCGATGTCGGCCATGACCCGAGTATGCGCGTCCTACGACGCGTCGGGGATCTCGCAGATCACGGCGCCCTGGTTGATGCTCGAGCCCGCCTCGAGCGTCAGGCCCGTGACGACGCCGTCCTTGTGGGCGGTCACCGGGTTCTCCATCTTCATCGCCTCGACGACGACGATGAGGTCGCCCGAGGAGACCGTGTCGCCCTCGGACACCGCGACCTTGACCACGGTGCCCTGCATCGGCGCGGTGACCGCGTCGCCGGAGACCTTGGCGCCGCCGCCGGAGGAGCGGCGCTTCTTCTTCGCCGGGGCGGCCGCGCGGCCGCCGCCCCCGCCGCCGAGCGCGAGGTCGCCGGGCAGCGAGACCTCGAGGCGCTTGCCGCCGACCTCGACGACGACGGTCTGCCGGGGCGCCGCCTCGTCCTCGTCCTGCGCGGGCGCGCCCTCGTAGGGCGGGATCTGGTTGTCGAACTCGGTCTCGATCCACCGCGTGTGCACGGTGAACGACTCGGCGCCGTCGGGCGCGGTGAAGGCCGGGTCGCGCAGCACGGTCTTGTGGAACGGGATGACCGTGGGCAGGCCCTCGACGACGAGCTCGTCGAGCGCGCGGCGCGAGCGGGCGATGGCCTGCTCGCGGTCCTCGCCGGTGACGACGAGCTTGCCGACCATCGAGTCGAACTGGCCGCCGATGACCGTCCCGGTCTCGACGCCCGAGTCGACGCGCACGCCCGGGCCGTCGGGGGCGACGAAGCGGGTCACCGTGCCGGGGGCGGGCAGGAAGCCGCGGCCGGCGTCCTCGCCGTTGATGCGGAACTCGATGGAGTGCCCGCGCGGCTCCGGGTCCTCGGTGAACCGCAGGTGCTGGCCCGCGGCGATGCGGAACTGCTCGAGCACCAGGTCGATCCCGCTGGTCTCCTCGGAGACGGGGTGCTCGACCTGCAGGCGGGTGTTGACCTCGAGGAACGAGATCACGCCGTCCTCGCCGACGAGGAACTCGACGGTGCCGGCGCCGGAGTAGCCGGCCTCGACGCAGATGTCGCGGGCCGAGGTGTGGATGCGCTTGCGCTGCTCGTCGGTGAGGAACGGCGCCGGCGCCTCCTCGACGAGCTTCTGGTGACGGCGCTGCAGCGAGCAGTCGCGGGTGCCGACGACGATGCAGTTGCCGTGCTGGTCGGCGATGACCTGCGCCTCGACGTGGCGCGGGCGGTCGAGGTAGCGCTCGACGAACGACTCGCCGCGCCCGAACGCCGACACGGCCTCGCGGACCGCGGCGTCGAACATCTCGGCGATCTCCTCGCGCTCCCGGGCCACGCGCATGCCGCGCCCGCCGCCGCCGAACGCGGCCTTGATGGCCACCGGCAGCCCGTGCTCGTCGGCGAAGGCGATGACCTCGTCGGCGTCCTTCACCGGGTCCTCGGTGCCCGGCACCCGCGGCGCCCCGGCCCGCTCGGCGATCTTGCGTGCGGTGACCTTGTCGCCCAGGTCGCGGATGGCCTGCGGCGACGGCCCGATCCAGATCAGCCCGGCGTCGATGACGGCCTGGGCGAAGTCGGCGTTCTCCGAGAGGAAGCCGTAGCCGGGGTGCACCGCGTTCGCCCCGGTCTCGCGGGCCGCGTTGATCAGCTTCTCGACGTCCAGGTACGACTCGGCCGCGGTCTCGCCGCCGAGGGCGAACGCCTGGTCGGCCAGGCGCACGTGGGGCGCGTCGCGGTCCGGGTCGGCGTACACCGCGACGCTGCGCAGTCCGGCGTCGGCACAGGCGCGCACGACCCGCACCGCGATCTCGCCACGGTTGGCGACGAGGACGGTGTGCAGCGGGTCGAACCCCGCCGGGGCGGACGCGGCCATTCGTGGACCTCCTGGAGGATCGTCGCTGAACCTGGACGGTCGGGGCAGTCTAGGGGCGGCCGGACGGACGCTCCTGCGGGTCACTCTCTCGTACTCGGTGCGGACCCGTCGCGGGCACGGGCGTGGTCATGACCACACGACCGGACCTCGCGGCCCGCCCGCCCCGGTGCGCGTCACACGACGGGCGTGGCTACGGTCGGCGACCGATGCAGCCTTGGTGGTGGCGGTCGGTGGCCGTGTGCGCGTCCGTGCTGGTGCTCGCCGGCCTCGTCGCGGTGGTCGCCGGGGCGGTCGACGCCGACCGGGCGACGTCGCTGCGCCTGGCTGTCGCGCAGCCGGCGCCCGTGCCCGCGGCGCCAGGCCCGGTCGAGCCGGCCCCGACCGGGCCCGGTGGGCCCGCACCCGAGGCGGAGCGGGTCACCGACGCCGCCACGGCCACGTCGGTGGTGGTCCCGCCGGGCTGGCGGGTCGCGACGTTCCAGCAGGTCGTCGAGGTGCCGGCCGGGCGCTTCCCGGACGCCACGACGGTGCAGCGCGGCGAGGACGCCGTCGTGCTCGTCGGCCTGGCCGATCCCGGCCGGGTCCCGGCCCGCGCCGACCCCGCCGCGCCCGACCCGGCCGGCGACGAGGCCCTCGACGCCGAGGCGCGGCGGCTGGCCGACGCCTACGCCGACCTCCTCGCCCCGGGCGCCGACACCGCGGCCCTCGCCGACGGCGCCGACGGGATCGCCGACCTCCCGACCCGCACCTCCGTGCGCCGCGTCGAGGGCGGCGCGCTCGACGGCGCGCTCGTGCGCGTCAGCACCCTGGCCGCGCCGGGCCGGACGCTCGCGGTGCTCGCCGTCGTGAGGCCGTCGGCGCAGACCGCGGCCGACGGCGACGCCGCGGACCTGGTGGTGCGGTCGCTGCGCCTCGAGCCCGGCCCCACCTCCTGACCGTTCCCGGCCGGCGGGACTAGGGCGCGCTCGTCGGCACCGTCGGCGGCACGGGTGCCGGGGCCGCCCACAGCGCGTCGACGCCGATACCGATCTCGGCGAGCAGGCGGCGGGTGAGCGGCAGGCTCAGGCCGACGACGTTGGAGGGGTCGCCCTCGATGCCCTCGACGAACCAGCCGCCGCGCCCGTCGAGGGTGAAGGCGCCCGCCACCGCGAGCGGCTCGCCGCTGGCCAGGTAGGCCTCGAGCTCGGCGGTCGTCGGCTCGGTGAAGGCGACGGCGGTGCGGGCGTGGCCGGTGACCTCGCGGCTGGGGGCGCCCTCGGTGACGCGCACCAGGGCGTGGCCGGTGAACAGGTCGGCGGCGCGGCCCGCCATCTGGTCCCAGCGGCCGCGCGCGGCGTCGACCGACCCGGGCTTGCCGACCAGCTCGCCGTCGAGCCAGAGCATCGAGTCGGCGCCGACGACCACGCAGTCCGGCTCCGCGGCGGCCACCCGCGCGGCCACGGTGCGCGCCTTGGCGAGCGCCAGCGCGGACACCGTGTCCTCGGGCGTGGCCCCCTCGCCGAGCTCGGCGACGACGGCGTCCTCGTCGACGTCGGACACGTCGACGAGCGGTTCCACCCCCGCGGCTCGGAGGACGGCCAGCCGGGCCGGGGACGCGGACGCGAGCACCAGACGCACGGGGCGGCACCCTACGTCGGGCCGTCCTCCGCGGCTGCGTGCCGGTCAGCCGCGTCCAGCCCGTCGGTGTCCAGCCCGTCGGCGTCGTCGAGCCGCCGGCCGACCCCGGCGAGGATCGACAGGTGCGTCGGGCGCTCGAAGCCCTGCCAGCGGCTGACGTCCACGAGCCCGGGCTCGACCAGCTCGAAGCCGTCGAACAGGGCGGCGATCTCCTCGCGGGAGCGCAGGTGCCCGCCGCGCGGTGTGCGGGCGTAGGCCTCGTGGATCTCGGCGACCTCCGCCTCGTCGAGGCCCTCGGAGCTGCCCACGGACAGCACGAGGTACGACCCCGGCACCATGCGCCGGCGGAAGTGCTCGATGATGCGCCGAGGCTCGTCGCCCGGGGAGAAGTGCAGCACCGCGACGAACAGCACCCCGACCGGCCGGCCGAAGTCGACGAGGCGGTCGACGTCGGGGTGTGTGGTGACGTCCTCCGGCTGGTGCATGTCGGCCCCGACCACCGCGACCGCCGGGTCCTCCGCCAGCAGGGCCCGGGCGTGGGCGAGCACCACCGGGTCGTCGTCGACGTAGACGACCCGCGCGTCGGGGTGGGTGCGGCGGGCCACCTCGTGCACGGTCGGCGAGGTCGGGATACCGGTGCCGATGTCGACGAACTGCGTGATCCCCGCGGCGGCGAGGTGCTCGACCGCCCGGGCCAGGAACGCCCGGTTGTTGCGGGCGAGCTGGCGCTGGTCGGGGTGGCTGGCGATCACCGCCTCGGCGGCCTCCCGGTCGGCCGCGAAGTTGTCCTGCCCGCCGAGGTAGTAGTCGTACATCCGCGCGGGCGACGGCACCTCGCTGTCGAACCCCTCGGTCACCGCCGGCCCCCGCGCACGGCATCACCGTAACCGCCGCGGGCACGAGGCCCGGTCCGCGACGCGACGGCCGGGCCCGCCCGCTCAGAACGGCGGCGGGTCGTCCGGCCTGCCCGGTGGTGGTCGCCCCGGCGGAGGCACGTCGGGGTAGGGGTCGTCGATCCAGATCGGGTCGTCGCCGGCGCGGGTCTCCGGGGACGTGCTCGACCGGTAACGGCCGGGCGCCGGGTCGGGGAGGTCCGGGATCACCGGCCGCGGCGGGCGCGCGTAGGTGTGGCCGGTGGGGCTGGTCCAGACGAAGGTGCCGGGGGAGGACTGGTCCAGCCGCCACCCGTACCCGTGCTTGAGGCGGTGGTCGTGCGTGCACAGCGGGCCGAGGTTCCCGGCGAGGGTCCGCCCGTGCGCGGCCACCGGCCTCGTGTGGTCGATGTCCGCGACCACCGCGGACGCCCGGCAGGGCGGGAACACGCACGACCGGTCCCGCGCCTGGATCCACCGCGCCAGCGCGGCCGACGGGGCGCGCCGGTCGGCCGCCTCCGGCGTGTTCTCGTCGGGCGGATGCCACGCCCGCAGCTGGTCCTGCAGGTCGGCGACGACCTCGGCCCACAGCGGGTGGTGGTCCAGGCGCAGCCTCGTGAGCTCGGCCTGGGTGACGAGCAGCTCGACCACCGGCCGCGGTGCCACCGGCGGGTCGTCGAACGGTGTGGTCGCGTACCCCCGCGGTCGGCGGCGGGTCACCAGCGCGGCCGCGAGGTGCCCGTCGGCCTCGGTGACCGCCACCCGCCACTCGGCTCGGCAGAGCTGCCGCGTGAACTGCCGGGCGAACGCCGCGTGCACGACGCCGTAGCCGGGCATCAGTCCGGGCTTCTCGTCCAGCCCGAGCAGGGTGAGCAGGCCGACCCGCACCTCGATGCGGCCCCGCGGCGAACCGCTCCGGTGCTCGGCGCGCCGGCCGCCCTCGACGGCCGCGTCCTCGCCGTCCTCGCCGTCGTCGCGGTCATCGCTCTCCTGGTCGTGGCCGTCGCCGGGGTCGGCCGGCTCGTCGCCGGCCGGTCCCCGCCCGCCGTGCTGGACGGGCGTCCGGCGGCCGCGCGGGTCGCGCGGGTCGGCCGCGGCGACGACGGCGGCGACGAGGGCGTCGTCGTCGCACCCGGCGGTGCGAGGGCTGAGCAGGGCCAGGTAGAGGTCGGCGCGGATGGTGTCGAGCAGCCCCGGGTGCCCGAGCGCCTTGGCCCGCATCGCGAGCCGGTCCACGTGCGCCACCGAGCGCGCCCCGGCGTCGAGCGGCAGGTCGAGACCCGAGACGTTGAGCGTGCCCGACTCGGTCCGCCGGGCGCGGACGCGACGCTGCCGGCGGGAGTTGTCGTACAGGCGCGCCGCCCACTCCGGGTCGATGGCCGACGCCAGCTGCTGGAGGCGCTCGATCAGGCCGGAGAGCGTCAGCCGCGGCGCCTCCGGCAGCACCGTGCGCACCACCCGTGCGGCGTGCTCCGTCGACAGCGAGGACGTCCAGGTGACGCAGAGGCGCACGCGGTCCGCGTCCACCGAGCCGGCGTCCCACGCCGCCCACAGCTCCGGGATGGCGGCGATCGCCGTGTCCGCCCGATCCAGCATCGCCGACACCCGCGTGCGGGACTCGGACAGGGCGACCCTCAGCTCGTCGCCGCCGACGGTCGCCGAGCCCTCGCGCCGCTCGCCGGGCTGCTCGGGATCGGCCAGCGCCGCCTCGCGCGCGGCGAGGGCGAACCGCGCCTCGTGGTGGGACAGCTGGCGCCGCCACCCGAGCGCCAGCGTCACCGCGTCGTGGGCCGACACGGCGCGTGGGTCGACCTGCTCGAGCAGCGCGCCCAGCACCGGCCCGGGGGTCGCCGTGGCGATCCCCTCGGGCAGCGATGCGAACACCTGTTCGAACACGACAACAGACTAGCGCCGACCCCCGACAACGAGGGGCCGCTTCAGACGACTCACTGCCCGGCCCCGTCGGTCGACAGTTCCACCACCACGTCGAGGTGCCCGAGGTGACGCGCGTATTCCTGCACCAGGTGCAGCAGCACCCGCTCGAGCGTCGCCGGGGCCGCGCCGTTCCACCGCGGCCCGGGCCGGCCGACCTCGTCGAGCGCGTGGTCGGCGACGACGGCGCGGGTGTGCTCGCCCTGTGCCCGCAGCGCGGCGACCACGGCGTCCGGCCCCAGGTCGTCGGGGACGAACCACCGGCCGTGGTGGGAGTCGGCCCACGGGTCGTCGACAGCGAGACCCAGGAAGCCCCACTCCAGCCACCGCCGCTCGACGTGGCGCAGGTGGTGCAGCAGCTCCAGGGGCGACCACCCCGTCGGCAGGCGGCTGCGCGCGACCTCGTCGCTCGGCAGCTCCCCGAGCTTCTCGATCGCGCGCTCGCGGAAGTAGTCGAGGTAGCCGAGGAGGACCTCGGCGCGGGAGCCGCGGACGGCGGTGGGCTTCGGGAACGCGACCATGACCGGAGCTTGCTCTACAGCTGCAGGACCGCCTGCACGTCCAGGTGGATCTGGATCGTCGAGCCGACGACGGGGATCCCGCGGGCCACCATCTGCTGCCAGTTGAGCGTGAAGTGCTCCCGGTGCAGCGAGGTGGTGGCCGTCGCCCCGATCCGGGTGCCGTTCCACGACTGCGTGCCGAGGTAGGTCGTGTCGAGCCGGACGTCGTTGGTGCGGCCGCGGATCGTCAGGTCGCCGTCGATCGTCCAGGCGTTGCCCGCGCGCACGGCGAAGCGGGTGCTGGAGAACTGGAGCTGGGGGTGGTCGTCGACGGCCAGGAAGTCCTGGGACCGCAGGTGCGCGTCGCGCTGGGCGTTGTGGGTCTCGATGCTGGCCGCGTCGATGACGACGTCGATGCTCGAGTCCTCCAGGTCCTCGGCCACGTGGATCGAGCCGCGGAACCGCGTGAACTGGCCGTAGACCCGCGACAGCGCGATGTGCCGCGCCACGAACCCCAGGCGGCTGTGGGCGTCGTCGATCACCCACTCGCCCGGCGACGGGCGGGTGCTGCCCTGGTCAGGGGTGAGGGTCAGCGCGCCCAGGGCGGCGTGGTCGCCGCGGCCGACGAGGATGTCGCGGGTCAGCGTGCGGTAGCCACCCAGGCTCGCGCGCAGGGTGTACGAGCCGCTGGGCACCGCCGCGGTGTAGAAGCCGAACGGGTCGGTCGGCGACTCCGTCACCACCCGCCGCAGCCCCTCGGTCTCCACGACGGCGACGGCGACGCCCGGCAGCGGGCGGCCCTCCGTGTTGCGGAGCTGGCAGCTCACGAGCCCGCCGGTGGGCGGGATCGGCATGAGCGCGTGGTCGGCGTCGCGGTAGGACTCGCCGCCGACGAGCGTGCGACGGCGTCGGCGCAGCAGGGCCATCAGGTCACCAGGGGATCGGAGAGCGGACGTCAGCGGGGACGGGCCGAGGCCCGCCACCCACCCGGACCGGGGTGGACGGGACCGCGCACGAGGTCGACGCGGCGGGCCCAGCCCGACGGCGGTGTCGGGTCCGGCTCATCCTCACCCCCGCCGCCCGCGGACGCGAGCACGACGGTCAGCGCGGCCAGCTCGGCGGCGTCGGGCTCCCCCCGCACGACGCGCAGGAACGGCCGAACGGGCTCGTCTCCCTCGCTCACAGGGGCACGTTCCCGTGCTTCCGCGGCGGCAGCGTCTCGCGCTTGGTCTCCAGCATCCGCAGCGCCCGGGCCACGTAGCCGCGGGTGTGCGACGGCGGGACCACCGCGTCGACGTAACCGCGCTCGGCCGCGACGTAGGGGTTGGCGAGGGTGTCCTCGTACTCCTGCTGCAGCTCGGCGCGCCGGGCCTCGACGTCGCCGCCGTCGTCCTCGACCTTCTTGAGCTCCTTGCGGTACAGGATGCTCACGGCGCCCGAGGCGCCCGTGACGGCGATCTGCGCGGTGGGCCAGGCGATGTTGACGTCGGCGCCGAGGTGCTTGGACCCCATGACGTCGTAGGCGCCGCCGTAGGCCTTGCGGCAGATGACCGTCACCAGCGGGACCGTCGCCTCGGCGTAGGCGTAGATCAGCTTCGCGCCGCGGCGGATGATGCCGTTGTACTCCTGGTCGGTGCCGGGCAGGAAACCCGGCACGTCGACGAAGGTCAGCACCGGGATGTTGAACGTGTCGCACGTGCGCACGAACCGCGCGGCCTTCTCGCTGGCCCCGATGTCGAGGCAGCCCGCGAGCTGCGTGGGCTGGTTGGCCACGATGCCCACCGGGCGCCCCTCGACGCGGCCGTAGCCGGTGACGATGTTGGACGCGTAGAGCGCCTGGATCTCCAGGAAGTCGCCGTCGTCGACGACGCGGGTGATGGCCTCGCGGATGTCGTACGGCTGGTTCGGCGAGTCGGGCACCAGGGTGTCGAGCTCGAGGTCGGTCTCGCCGATGCCGTCGGGGACCGAGCCGGTCTCCTCCTCGCCCGGGATGCGCGGCGGGTCGGTGAGGTTGTTCGACGGCAGGTAGCCCAGCAGCTCCTGGACGAACGAGATCGCGTCCTCCTCGTCGGAGGCCAGGTAGTGGGCGTTGCCGGAGGTCGCGTTGTGGGTGCGGGCGCCGCCCAGCTCCTCGAACCCGACGTCCTCGCCCGTCACGGTCTTGATCACGTCCGGACCCGTGATGAACATGAACGACGTCTCGTCGACCATCACCGTGAAGTCGGTGAGCGCGGGGGAGTACACCGCGCCGCCGGCCGCGGGGCCCATCACCAGCGAGATCTGCGGGACGACGCCGGAGGCGTGCACGTTGCGCTTGAAGATCTCGCCGTAGAGCCCGAGGGCGACCACGCCCTCCTGGATGCGGGCGCCGCCGCCGTCGTTGATGCCGACGACCGGGCAGCCGATCTTCATGGCCACGTCCATGACCTTGACGATCTTCTCGCCGTAGACCTCGCCCAGCGCCCCGCCGAAGACCGTCGCGTCCTGCGAGAACACGCAGACCGGGCGCCCGTCGACGGTGCCCTGCCCGGTGACGACGCCGTCGCCGTAGGGACGGTTGGCCTCGAGGCCGAAGTTCGTCGACCGGTGGCGCGCCATCGCGTCGAACTCGAGGAAGCTGCCCTCGTCGAGCAGCAGGTCGATCCGCTCGCGGGCCGTCTTGCGGCCCTTCGCGTGCTGGCGCTCGACCGCGCGCTCGCTGCCGGCGTGCACGACGTCGTCCTGGCGGCGGTACCAGTCGGCCAGCTTGCCGGCCGAGGTGTGGACGTCCGGCTCCTCCGAGGCGTCCCCGGGCTCCGGCAACGGCTCCGTCGCGGCGGTCATGGAGGCGCACTGTAGCGACCAGGTCCGAGACCGCCCGGGTTCACGGCGGGGAGGTGATCAGGGGCACTACTACGGTGCGCGGCGTGCCTCCCCCCGATGCCCCCCTGGACGCCGGCGCCCTGCGCCGCACCCTCGGCCCCCCGGCCGGACCGTGGGCGTCGGTGACCGTCGTCGAGCGCACCGGCTCGACCAACGCCGACCTGCTCGCCCGCACCGGGGGCGCCGACCCCGCCCCCGACCGCAGCGTGCTCGTCGCCGAGCACCAGGACGCGGGGCGCGGCCGCCGCGACCGGACGTGGGACGACCGCGCCGGCGAGGGCCTGACGTTCTCGGTGCTGCTGCGCCCCCGCGAGGTGGCCGTCGAGCGCTGGGGGTGGGCGCCGCTGCTGGCCGGGCTCGCGCTGGTCGAGGCGGTCGGGGAGGTCACCGGCCGGTCGGTGCCCGCGGCGCTGAAGTGGCCCAACGACCTGCTGCTCGGCGCCGACCCCGCGGCCAAGGGCGCCGGCGTGCTCGCCGAGGTCGGGGCGGGCCAGGGGCCCGAGCGCGCCCTCGTCGTCGGGATCGGGCTCAACGTCGCGACGCCGGCCGCCGACCTGCCCACCGGGGGGACGTCCCTGGCCGAGCAGGGCGCCGACGTCGGCCGGGAGGCCGTCCTCGTCGCCGTCCTGCGCGCCCTGGCCGACCTCGACGCCCGCTGGCGGGCCGCGTTCGGCGACGTCGTCGCGGCCGGCCTCGTCGACGACTACCGCGCGCACTGCGCGACCCTCGGCCGCGAGGTGCGGGTGCTCCTGCCGGGCGACCGCCTGCTCGAGGGCCGGGCGGTGGACGTCGACCGCGACGGGCGCCTGGCCGTGCGTGCCCCGGACGGGGACACCACCGTCGTGTCGGCCGGCGACGTCGTCCACGTGCGGCCCGCGGCTCGCTAGCCTCGGGGTCGACCCGGGAGGGGGTGGGCGTGGCGTACCCCGACGGCGTGCTGCGTCGTGGCGAGCACGTGCTCGCCCACCGCCGCCCGCACTGGCGCATGCTCGTCGTCCCGGCGCTCGTGCCGCCCGCGGCGGTCTTCGTCGCGGCCCTGCTCGCCGGGCTGGCCGACGCGGTGCCCAGCGCCACCACCCGCACCGCGGTGCGCCTCGCGCTCGTGCTGCTCGCCGTGGTGGCGGTCGTGTGGCTCGCCGTCCTGCCGCTGGTGCGCTGGCGCTTCACCCACCTCGTCGTCACCGACCGGCGGGTGCTGGTGCGCGAGGGCGTCCTGACCCGGGAGAGCGTCGACGTCGCCGGCGCGACCATCACCGGGGTCCGCACGCGCTCGAGCGGGCTCGAGCGCCTGCTCGGCGCGGGCACGCTCGTCGTGGCCACGGCGGGCACCGAGGAGCCGTGGGAGTTCGCCGGCCTCGGCGACGTGGAGGCGCTCGCGTCGCTGGTGGAGGGCGTCGCCGACGAGCGCGGGGGGCTGGACCGGGCGGCGGTGGCACCGGCGGTCGCGGAGGACCCCGACGACCCCGAGGACGCCGAGGAGGACGCCCGGGACGACTGGGGGTCGTGGGACGACGACCCCGACGAGGAGCCCGAGTCGGGGCCCGTCAGGCGGGGTCGCTGGCGGCGACGCCGGGACCGTCGGGCCGGCGCCGCCCGAACATCCCGGTGAAGCGGGCCCGGAACACCGCGGTGTCCTCCCGGGTCAACGTGCCGGTGAGCGTGATGAGCCCGACCTCCGGGCGGCTGCGCGAGGTCCGGGCGGCGACGATCTCCATCGCCGCGTCGAGGCGGTCGCCGGGGTAGACCGGGGCCGGCCAGGCGATCTCGTCGCCGCCCGGTGAGCCCAGCGACGCCGCGCGGGAGAGCACCCCGTCGACGTAGCAGCGCATCCACAGCGACGCGGTGAACCATCCCGACGCGCACAGCCCGCCGAGCATCGAGGCGCGGCCGGCCTCCTCGTCGAGGTGGAACGGCTGCGGGTCGAAGCGGCGGTTGAAGGCGAGCATCTCGTCGCGGTCGACCACCGCCGTGCCGAGCTCGATGGTCCGTCCGGCCGGCAGGTCCTCGAAGTAGATCTCGGGCGCGCTCACGGCCGGATCGTGCCAGCACGGAACCGTCCGCGCCCCGGCTGCGTCGAACCCCGTGTGCGAGCCGAGGAGCTGGGCCGCTGGCTGTCGGCCGCCGGGGTGGTCACGGCGGCGGTCAGCGTGGGCGCGGAGGCCGACCGGGCGTGGTGCGTGCGCGCGACGCCCGGCACGGACGACGGGGCGGACGAGGGGACCTGGGAGGTTTTCTGGTGCGAGGGTGGTGGCCGGTTCGAGTGGACGCGGTTCGACGACGAGTCGGCCGCCTGCTTCTCGCTGTTCGGGCGGCTCGTGTGGGCGCGGCTCGCCGCGTCGGGGGCGTCCTAGCGGCGCACCAGCGCGAGGGCGGCGTCGTGCAGCAGGCCGTTGGTGGTCAGCGAGTCGCCCCCGTCGGGCCGGGTGCCGCCCGCGAGGTCGGTCAGCCGGCCGCCGGCCTCCTCGACGAGGACCTGCGCGGCGGCCAGGTCCCAGGTGTTGGCCTCGGGCTCCACCGCGGCGTCGAGCACGCCCTCGGCGACGAGGCAGTGGTGCCAGAAGTCGCCGAACGCCCGGCTCTCCCAGCACGCGCGGGTGAGCGCGAGCCACTGGTCCTGGCGGCCCAGCGTGCGCCAGTGGTCGAGGTCGGTGGTGGAGACGTAGGCGTCGGCCAGGTCCCCGACGCCCGACACGGCCAGCCGGCCCTCCTCGACGCCGCGGGCGGGGTCGCGGGTGAAGGCGCCCTGCCCGGCGGCCGCCCACCAGCGCCGGCCCAGGGCGGGGGCGCTGACCACGCCCACCGTGGGCCGCCCGCCCTCGACGAGGGCGACGAGGCTCGCCCACACCGGCACGCCGCGGGAGAAGTTCTTGGTGCCGTCGATCGGGTCGATCACCCACACCCGCCCGGCGCCGAGGTCCCCGCCCCGCTCCTCGCCGAGCACGGCGTCGTCGGGGCGCTCGGTGGCGAGCAGCGCGCGCAGCCGGTCCTCGCAGGCGGTGTCGGCGTCGGTGACGGGGGTCCGGTCGGGCTTGCGCTCGACGCGCAGGTCCGCGGCGCGGAAGCGGGGCAGGGTCACCGCGTCGGCGGCGTCGGCCAGGGCGAGGGCGAGCGCGAGGTCACCGGTGGTCGTCACGGCGGGCGATCGTGCCAGGGCCGCGGACCGGGAGGCGCAGCGCAGCGGAGCCCGACCCGTGTCGCCGCAGGTCTACTGTGGCGGTGTGACCATGGTGCTGCTCGTCGAGGACGACGCGGCGATCGCCGGACCGCTCTCGCGCGCACTGCAGCGGGAGGGGTACGAGGTCGACGTCGTCGGCGACGGCCAGGCCGCGCTCCACCAGGCGGGCGTGTCCGGGCCGGACCTCATGGTGCTCGACCTCGGGCTGCCGGGGATGGACGGGCTGGAGGTGTGCCGCCGGGTCCGGGTCGACCAGCCCGACCTGCCGGTGCTGATGCTCACCGCCCGCACGGACGAGGTCGACTTCGTGGTCGGGCTCGACGCCGGCGCGGACGACTACGTGGGCAAACCCTTCCGCCTCGCCGAGCTCCTGGCCCGGGTGCGGGCCCTCCTGCGCCGCCGTGCGCCCGAGGTGCTGGAGGCCGGCGGCGTGCGCCTGGAGCCGTCGGCCCGGCGCGTCACGGTCGACGGCGCCGAGGTCGGGCTGGCCAACAAGGAGTTCGAGCTCCTGCGGGTGCTCATGGCCCACGCCGGGCAGGTGGTCTCCCGCGAGGAGATCCTGCGCGAGGTGTGGAACGACCCGGAGATGAAGACCTCGAAGACGCTCGACATGCACATGTCGTGGTTGCGCCGCAAGCTCGCCGACGACGGTGGCAACGGCGGCAGCGTGGGCCGGCGCATCAGCACGGTGCGCGGGGTCGGGTTCCGCTTCAACACCTAGGCCGAGCCCGTGCGGCGCCGAATCCTCGTCTCCACGCTCATCGTCGTCACGATCACCGTGGCGGTGCTGGGCGGCCCGCTGGCGCTCACGACGTGGCGGCTGGTCGAGGACTTCACGCGCGCGGACATCAACTCCCGGCTGCGCCAGGTGGTCGCGACGCTGGACGACCAGGTGTCGGTCGACCGGCCGGTCGACCTGAGCGCGGTGGGGATCGCGGTGCCGCCCGGCGGCTCGCTGGTGGTGCAGACGCCGCGCGGGGTGAGCACGCTCGGGGTGCCCGCGCCGGGAGGGACGATCAGCGAGACGCTGCCGTTCGGGCTCTCGGGGTCCGCGGTGCTCTCCGAGCCGGTCGCCGAGATGCGGGCGCGGCAGCTGCAGGCCGTGGCGCTGGTGGTCGCGGCGGTGGTGCTGTCGGTCGCGGTGGGCGCGGTGGTGGCGACGCTGACCGCGCGGCGGCTCGCCGACCCGCTCCAGCAGGTCGCCGGCCGCGCCGCCCGTCTGGGCGCGGGCGACTTCCGTCCCGCGCCGCACCGCCACGGCATCCCCGAGCTGGACCGGGTGTCCGACGTCCTCGACTCCTCGGCCACCGCGCTCGCCGAGCTCCTCCAGCGCGAGCGCGACCTCGTGGGCGACGTGTCCCACCAGCTGCGCAGCCGCCTCACCGCGCTGCAGCTGCGCCTCGACGAGCTCTCGTCCCACCCCGACGAGTACGTGGCCGCCGAGGGGGCGGCCGCCCTCGAGCAGGCCGAGCGGCTCAACGAGGTCCTCGACGAGCTGCTCGCCTCGGCCCGCGAGGCCCGGGCCGCCGGCGCCGCGCCCATCGAGGTCGCGGGCGAGCTGGAGGCGGTCGCCGAGGAGTGGCGCGACCCGCTGCGGGCCGAGAACCGCGCGGTCCGGGTGCGGGCGCCCGAGGGGCTCGTCGCCCGCGCGACCTCGGGCCGGTTCCGCGAGGCGCTCGGCGTGCTCGTCGACAACGCGACCCGCCACGGCCGGGGCACGGTCACGCTCACCGCGCGCCTGTCGGACAACGACACGATCGTCGTCGAGGTCGGCGACCACGGCGACGGCGTGCCGCCCGAGCTCGCCCCGCACGTGTTCGACCGCGGGGTGTCCGGCGCGGCGTCCACCGGCGTCGGGCTCGCGCTGGCCCGGGCACTGGTCGAGGCCGACGGCGGGCGCCTTGAGCTGGCCCGCACCCGCCCGGCCACGTTCGCCGTGTTCCTGCCCGTGCCGCGCACCGACCGCACGGTCGCCGCGCCCCGGCCGCTGCCCTCGACCGGGCCCCGCTGAGGTCGCGGCCGCTCTCACGCCCGCGCGCCGACCACCGCCCGGCACGCCTCGACGTAGGCCCGCACCGCGGGCCGGCGGTCGTCGGCCCGCCACGCGAGCACGAGGGCGCACGGTGGCAGGTCGGTCACGGTGGCGACCGTGACGCCGTCCCGGAGCAGGGCGCCGGCGTTCCCCGCGGCCAGCAGCACGACGCCGCGGCCGTCGATCAGCGCCTCGTGGGTCTCCTCCACCGTGCGGACCTCGGCGCCGACGCGGGCCGGGCGACCGTCGCGGTGCTCGTCCGCGAGCCAGCGCGCCCGCAGCGGTCCCGCTCCGGGCGGCAGCGCCAGGAACGCCTCGTCCCGGACGTCGGCGAAGGCGACCGACGCGCGGCCGGCGAGCCGGTGGCCCGGCGGGAGGGCCACCACCACCGGCTCGCGGGCGAGCTCGACCGTCCGCACCCGCCCGGGCACCGGTGCCCAGACGACGGCCACGTCGCTCGTGCCGTCGGCGAGGCCGGCGGTGGGGTCGTCCCACGCGACCGTGCGCACCCGCGGGTCGACGCCGGGCACGGCGGCCGAGGGGTCGGTGAGCCGTGAGCGCACCGCGGGCAGCAGGCCGCGCCCGACGCCGGTGCTGACGCCGACCACGAGGCGCCGGTCCGCGGCCGCGACGTCGCGCGCGGCGCGGTCGCTGCGCTCCAGCACGGCCTGCGCGTGCGGCAGCAGCGCCTCGCCGGCCGGCGTCAGCTCCACCCCGTGCGGCAGGCGCCGCAGCAGGACCGCCCCCACCTGGCGCTCGAGGACGCGCAGCTGCTTGCTCAGCGCGGGCTGGGACACGTGCAGCGCCGCGGCCGCGCGGGTGACGTGGCGCTCCCGCGCGACGGCGACGAAGTAGCGCAGGTCGCGGAGGTGCACGTCCATAGCCGATGGTGATCGCAGCTGGTCTTGGACGTCCAGCCCGCCCCGGCGCAGGGTCGGGGCATGACCTCTTTCCCGTCGCGCGTCTGGCTCGTCACCGGTGCCTCGAGCGGGTTCGGCCGCGCGATCACCGAGGCGGCCGTGGCCGCCGGCGACACGGTCGTCGCCGCGGCCCGGCGCACCGGCGCGCTCGCCGCCCTCGCCGACGCCCGCCCCGGCCGGGTCGAGCCGCTCGCGCTCGACGTCACCGCTCCCGCCGCCGACCTCACCGCCGCCGTCGACGACGTCGTGGCCCGCCACGGACGCCTCGACGTCCTGGCCAACGTGGCCGGACGGACGCAGGTCGGCGCGCTGGAGGAGACCACCGAGGACGAGCTGCGCGCGCTGTTCGACCTGCACGTCACGGGACCCGCGCTGCTCACCCGGGCGGCGCTCCCGCACTTCCGCCGGCAGGGCTCGGGGGCGGTGGTGCAGATGTCGTCGGTCGGCGGCCAGGTGTGCGTGCCCGGCTTCGGCGTCTACTGCGCGACGAAGGCCGCGCTGGAGGCGCTCACCGAGACGGCCGCCCTCGAGTGCCCCCACGTGCGGTTCCTCGTCGTCGAGCCGGGGGCGTTCCGCACCGAGCTGTTCCGTCCGGGCGCGGCCGTGCTCTCGGCCCCGATGCCCGAGTACGAGGCCACCGTCGGCCCGACCCGGGCGTTCGTCACCGGCGGGGACGGCACCCAGCCCGGCGACCCGGACAAGGCGGCGGCCGCGATCCTGCGGGTGCTCGCCGCCGACGACGCGCCGCTGCGGCTGCCGCTGGGCGCCGACGCCGTCACGGGCATCCGTGCGCGGCTGGGGACGATCGCCGCCGACCTCGACCGCTGGGAGGAGGTGTCGACGTCGACGGACCGCGACGAGGGGTGAGCTACCGCGGGCGGTGGTGGCGCACCAGCGCCACGGTGACCTCAGTGAGGTCCTCGGCGTCGAGCTCCTGACGCCGACCGTGGGCCTCGGCCCGCGCGCGGCCGGCCGGATAGGGTCCGTAGGTGTCGGCGGCGCCGGTGACCGGGTCGAGGACCAGCACCATCAGCCCGTCACACTGGTCGAGGTCGTCGGGTTCCAGCAGCGGACCGACGGGGACGCTCCGGCCGGCGGCAGGGCGGCGCGGGCACGGCATCTTGGGCACAGCGATCCTCCTCCGCGTCCTGAGGCCCGACCCCAACCGAACCCCCGGTCGGGCGGTACCGACGGTATCAAGAACCTTGGAACTCCCCGCGCGTTCGGGCGACGACCGGACCGTCACCGGAGACCGACGGTCGTGGCGCGCGCCACCGGGGGGACACGCGTGACGTCCGTCGGGGGAGGGTCGTACCCCCGAACGGCTCCCCAGCGTGGTCGCCGGGTCACGGTCGGGCACCTCAGCGCAGGGGCCCGACCTCGTCCGGGAACACCCACCGGCGGAACGCCCACCACCGGAACACCATCGCCAGCAGCGTGCCGACGACCTGGGCGCTGACGAGATCGGCGACGTGCTCGGTCAGCGTCGACACCTGGGGCGTCGCGAGGTCCAGGACGTAGCGGGAGACGCCGAGGGGAGCGGCGTTGAGGCCGAGCGCGACGCCCGACACGGCGAAGTACAGCAGCGCCTCGTGGGGGCGTCCGCGCCCCCCGCGCAGCCGGAAGGACCACTCCCGGTTGAGGACGTAGCCGACGATCGTCGCGACGAGGACGGCGACGACCTTGGCGGTCACCGGCTTCGGCTCCAGCACCGTCGACTTCGCCGTGACGAACACGGCCGTGTCGACCACGAAGGTGATCGCGCCGACCGTCGCGAACTTGACCAGCTCGCCGTGCCGCTCGGCCAGCCGGGAGACCACGCCCCGCACGCCGGGCGCCGTGGCGCGGTCGTCGGTCACCGCCCGGAGTCTAGGGACGCCTCCCGCGCCGTGGGGTCGGTCGGGCACCCCAGCGCGGCCGGGCCGATCACCGGCAGGCGCGTGGTGACGAAACAGCCGCCGGCCCCGCCGGGCGCCGTCGGGGGTGCTGACGTGCGCGTCACGGTCCGCGGCGAGGGGGCCGGCCGGTGGTGCCGGGCGGGCTCGGTCGCGCGGCTCGTCGTCGGCGCGCGGCTCGCCACCGGCGTGTCGTGCGATCGAGCCGGTGGCCCTATCGGCGTGCTCCCCTCGATCTGACGCTGTGAACGCCAGCCTGGACGCCACGCTGGCCCACCCCGTGCGCCGTCCGGGGGAGCGGGGGCGAGGCCCGGGAGGGCCAGGGCCGCGTCGGGGCCCGGGACGGGGAGCGCCGGGACGGGCACGGGCGGCACGGGCGGCACGAGCGGTGCGACCGGCGCGGCGATCGCCGGCGGGACCACCGCCGGCTCGGTGACGTCGCCGACCACGAACGCCGCGACGCCCACCACGCCGGCCAGGCCCAGGACGCCCGCGGTGCGCCGGTGCACGGCGGCGGCGGGCAGGGCGTCGAGCACCCCGAGCGCGCCGCCCCCGGCCACGGCCAGCTCGGCGGCGCTCGCGTCGAGGGCGAGCGGGCCCGTCGAGCCCCGCGACGCCAGGTAGCCCATGAGGCCCGCGCCGAGCACGATCGGCGCCACGACGGCGCGCAGCATCCCGGAGTTGACGTCGCGCAGCTCGTCGGCCAGGGCGCGGCACTCGGCGCACTCGGCGAGGTGCTCCTCGACGCGGCGGGCCTCGCGCGCCGCGAGCCCGCCGCGCGTGTAGGCGCCGAGCCGCTCGCCGGTCTCGCGGTGCCGGCGGTCCCAGCGCCCGGACGACGACGCGAGGTGCTCCTGCAGGTAGGCCTGGCGCAGGCCCTCCCGCGCGCGGTAGCCCAGCGCCGAGACGGCGTTGGGGGACAGCCCGAACAGGGGCGCGATGTCGGCCGGGGTGTCGCCCTCGACCTCGAGGTGCCAGAGCACGGCCTGCCAGCGCTCGGGGAGGGTCGCGAACGCCCGCGCGGCAAGCGTGCGCTCCAGGCCGGCGAGCGCCGGGTCGGTGAACGGGACGACGGTGCCGTCTGGGTCGACGCCGTGGACGTCGGTGAGGTCGTCGGTGAGGTCGAGACGACGCTCGGCGCGGGTGCGGTCGTAGGCGAGGTGCCGCACCGAGGTGAGCAGGTACGCCCGGAACGCCTCGGTGGGTCCGCGGCCGGCGCGCAGCACCTCGAGCATGCGCGTGAAGGCGCCCGCGACGAGGTCGTCGGCGTCGGCGGGGGAGCGCGCGAGCTGGCGGGCCAGGGCCTTCGCCGAGTGCTCGTGGCGGGCGTAGAGCGTCGCGAACGCGGCGGTCGAGTCCTGGTCCGCGCCCCGGCCGCGCAGCCGGGCGATGAGGTCGGCGTCGCTGCGCGGGTCCTCGCCGGGTCCGTCCGCGGGCTCCCCGGGACGCGCGCCGTCGTCGACCGACACGCCACCACCCCCTCACCCGACCGGCCGAGTGTCGCTGCCCCCGTACGGCCGAAACGGTGACCGTCACCGTCATGGGCGACGTCCCCGCGCGTCTCCGGGGGAGAGTCAGCGAGCCGCGAGCAGGGGAGTGCGCCGGGGGATGGACGTCAGCAGGGACGGGTCGAGCGCCGGACCCGCCGCACCGATCGACGCCGAGCGCGCCGTCCCGCGCGGTGCGACGGCCCGGCCCGCCCGCGCGCAGGCGCTGCGCGAGCGGTGGTTCGCCTGCAGTCGCGCGCTGGGCTGGGCGGCCGCCGCGGAGTGGCCCGACCCGGCGGTGGACGCGGTGTGCGCGGTCGCACCGCCGCGGCACCCCGCGGGGCCGTCGCGGGACCGGGCCGTCGAGGGCGCGCTCGGCCGGTGGGCCGGCGCGCGGGCCGGGGCGGGGGTCGGGCTGGCCGAGACGCTCACCGACCTGGCCGCGCTCAGCACCGCGGTCTCGGGCTCCGGGGGCGCCGACGGCCCGGCCGTCGTCGACTCCCCGCGCGGACCGGCAGCGGCCACCCGGTCCGCCGCCGGCCGGCACCCGCAGGGCCCCGACGGCGTCCGGCTGCTGCGCGCCGTGTCCCTGGCCTGGACCGACGTGGCCTGCGGCGACCTCGCCGAGACGGCCGCGGTCGACCCGCTCTCGGGCCTGGCGAGCGTGCGCTACCTGCGCACCCGCCTCGCCGAGGTCTACCGCGCCGCCCGCGCCCACGGCCGCGCGGTGGGCGACGGCCACGCGCTCGTCGTCCTCGCCCTCGACGTCGCCGACTGGCGCCGCGTGGCCCCGCTGTCCATCGCCGGCGAGGCCGCGGGCGTCGTCTTCGACGCGGGCGAGTCGATCGCGGTCGTCGGGCGCGGGACGGTCGTCGTCCTGGCGCCGCGCGAGGGCCTCGCCGAGCGTGCGGCCGTACTGCGCCGCCTGCTGACCCGCCGGCTGGCCGCCGTCGAGGGCGTGCGGGGGGCGCCGTCGGTGCGGATCGCCCGGCTGCCCGCCACCCACGACGGGGCCTGCGCGCTGCTCGAGCGGCTGCGCGGGGAGGCGCCGTCGGCGGACCCGCCGGACCCCGCGTAACCTGCTCCGACCGTGGACGAGCGCACCGGTCTGCCCGTGGTGACGATGATCGGCGGCGGGCAGCTGGCGCGGATGACCCACCAGGCCGCCGTGGCGCTGGGACAGTCCCTCCGCGTGCTCGCGACGGGCCCCGGCGAGCCGGCCGCGCTGGTCGCCCCGGACGTCGTGCTCGGCGACCACCGCGACCTCGACGCCCTGCGCCGCGCCGCCGCCGGCGCCGAGGCCGTCACGTTCGACCACGAGCACGTGCCCGGCGAGCACCTGCGCGCGCTGGTCGCCGACGGCCACACCGTCCACCCCGGCCCGGACGCCCTGCTCCACGCGCAGGACAAGCTCGTCATGCGCCGCCGGCTCGCCGAGCTCGGCGAGCCGGTGCCCCCGTTCGCGGCGGTGGCGGGCGTCGACGACGTCACGGGGTTCGCCGCCGAGCACGGCTGGCCGGTGGTGCTCAAGGCCGTCCGCGGCGGCTACGACGGCCGCGGGGTCTGGGTGCTCGACGACGCCGGGCAGGCAGCCGCCACCGTCGACGAGCTGCTCGCCGCGGGGACTCCGCTGATGGTCGAGCAGCGGGTGCCGCTGCGCCGAGAGCTCGCGGCCGTGCTGGCCCGCTCGCCGTTCGGGCAGGCGGCGGTGTGGCCGGTGGTCGAGACCGTGCAGGAGCAGGGGATCTGCACCGAGGTCCTCGCCCCCGCCCCGGGCCTGGACCCCGAGCGCGCCGAGGCGGCCGAGGAGCTCGCGCTGCGCATCGCGGACGCGCTCGGCGTGGTCGGGCTGCTGGCGGTGGAGCTCTTCGAGACCGACGGTGTCGACGGGGGCGGGCTGGTGGTCAACGAGCTCGCCATGCGCCCCCACAACTCGGCGCACTGGACGATCGAGGGCTCGACGACCTCGCAGTTCGAGCAGCACCTGCGCGCGGTGCTCGACTACCCCCTCGGCGCCACCGCGACGACCGCCCCGGTGACGGTCATGGCCAACGTCCTCGGCGGCGACCCGGTGCCGTCGATGCGCCTCGACGAGCGCCTGCACCACACCTACGCGCGCTTCCCCGACGCCCGCGTGCACCTCTACGGCAAGGGCGAGCGCCCCGGCCGCAAGATCGGGCACGTCACCGTGCGCGGGGACGACCTCGACGCCGTGCGCACCCGCGCCCGGCTCGCCGCCGACCACCTCTCCACCGGCGTGTGGAGCGACGGATGGGACCCGCACGCATGACGAGTACTGCGCCCCCCGTCGGCATCGTCATGGGCAGCGACTCCGACTGGCCGACGATGCGGGCCGCGGCCGTCGCCCTCGACGAGTTCGGTGTGGCCTGGGAGGCGCGGGTGCTCTCGGCGCACCGCACCCCGCGCGTCATGCTCGACTGGGCCGCCGCGGCGGCCGGGCGCGGGGTGCGGGTGGTGATCGCCGGCGCGGGCGGCGCGGCGCACCTGCCCGGCATGGTCGCGTCGGCCACCGTCCTGCCGGTGATCGGCGTGCCGGTGCCGCTCGCGCACCTCGACGGCATGGACTCGCTGCTCTCGATCGTGCAGATGCCGGCCGGGGTGCCGGTGGCGACGGTGTCGATCGGCGGGGCGCGCAACGCCGGCCTGCTCGCGGTGCGGATCCTCGGCGCGTCCGACCCGGAGCTGGCGCGGGCGATGGAGCGGTTCCAGGCCGGGCTCGCCGAGAGCGTCGCCGCGAAGGACACCGCGCTGGCCGCCCGGGCACGCGAGGAGGCTCAGGAGGGCCCGAGCGGCGCGGTCAGGTAGCGCTGGATCGTCGCGCCGTAGACCCCGATCAGCAGCTCGCGGTCGGCGGCGGCGAGCTCGGGCAGCGCGAGGATCTGGCGCGCCACGAGGATCCCGACGATCTGGGAGGCGCACAGGTCGGCGCGCAGCCGCGGGCGGTCGGCCTCGATGGCCGCGGCGACGCGGTCGAGGATCGCCTCGCCGAGGAACTCGCGCATCATCCGGGCCGCGTCGGGATGGCTCACGGCCGAGCGCACCAGCCCGAGCATCGGGTTGGCCTCGCCCAGCTCGTCGATGACACCGATCAGGAAGCGGACCAGCCGCTCGCCCAGCCCGTCGATCCCCGGCCCGACGAGGTGGGGGACGACCTGCGCGGGGTCGAGGGGGAACTCCATCGCCGCCACGAACAGCGCCTGCTTCGTGCCGAAGTAGTGCATGACCAGCGCGGGGTCGACGCCCGCGTCGCCGGCGATGGCGCGCACCGTCGCCCCCCGGAAACCCTCGCCGGCGAAGCGCGCCCGCGCGGCGTCGAGGATCGCGGCCCGCGTCCCGGAGTCACCGGGGCGCCGCCCGCGACGTCCCGCTCCCGTCGGCTCCACGGCGGCGATCCTACCCACTTCTCAACACTCGTTGATTTCTGGCGCCGACGGGTCCACACTCGTTTTCAACAGACGTTGAGATCAGTGGAGGTGGGGACGATGGAGCGCACGACCTGCTGTGTGGTCGGGGGCGGCCCGGCCGGGATGGTGCTGGGGCTGCTGCTCGCGCGGGCCGGGGTCGAGGTGACGGTGCTCGAGAAGCACGCGGACTTCCTGCGCGACTTCCGCGGCGACACGGTGCACCCCACGACGCAGGACCTGCTCGCCGAGCTGGGCCTGGGCGAGCGGTTCGCCGCGCTGCCGCAGAGTCGGCTCGACCGCGTCGGCTTCCCGGTGGACGACTCGGGGGAGCTGCTCGTCGTCGGCGACCTGCGCCGGCTCGCGGGGCGCACCGAGCACCCCTGGATCGCGATGGTCCCGCAGTGGGACCTGCTCGACCTGCTCGCCGACGCCGCCGCGCAGGAGCCGACGTTCACGCTGCGGATGAGCACCGAGGTCACGGCGCTGTGCCGCGACCCCGACGGCACCGTCACCGGCGTCGAGTACCGCACCGCCGACGGCGCCACGGGCACGCTGGCCGCCGACCTCACGGTCGCGTGCGACGGGCGCGGGTCGACCGCCCGCGCCGATGCCGGGCTCGAGGTCATCGACTTCCCCGTCCCGATGGACACCTGGTGGTTCCGGCTGCCGCGCCGCGCGGACGAGGAGATGGCGGCGCTCACCCCGCGGATGGGTCCCGGGCGCTTCGCCGTGGTGATCCCGCGCGAGGGGTACCTGCAGATCGCCTACATGATCCCGAAGGGGCAGGACGCCGCGCTGCGGGCGCGGGGCATCGACGCGTTCCGGGCCGAGATCGCGCAGGTCGCGCCGGACCTCGCCGACCGCGTCGACGCGCTGGAGAGCATGGACGACGTCCAGCACCTCGACGTGCGGCTCGACCGGCTGCGCCGCTGGCACGTCGACGGCCTGCTCTGCCTCGGCGACGCCGCGCACGCGATGTCGCCGATCGGCGGCGTCGGGATCAACCTGGCCGTGCAGGACGCCGTCGCCGCGGCGACGCTGCTGGCGGAGCCGCTGCGGGACGGGCACGTGACGGGGGACGACCTCGACCGCGTCCGGCGCCGCCGGCTGCTGCCCACCGTCGCCGTGCAGACGCTCCAGCGGCTCATGCACCGGGGGATCATGGAGCCGGTGATGGCGGGCCGGGCGGGCGGTCCGCCGCGGCTCATCCGCCGCCTGGCCGCCCGGTTCCCCGTGGTGACGACCGTCCCGGCCTACCTCATCGGCATCGGGCTCCGCCCGGAGCACGCCCCGTCCTTCGCCCGGCGGGCGCCGGCGCCCACTCCCGCGCACCAGGGGTAGCCGGAACCACACCGGTCGGGTGGTCGCGGACCCCCACAACGGTAGGACGTCCGAGTATCCTCGCCACGGAACGCCGCCGTGAGTGGAGGAACGCCGTGGACCCGGACTTCGACCTGTACAGCCTCGGCGAGGAGCGCGACGCGCTGCGCGAGTCGGTCCGTGCGCTCGCCGAGAAGGAGATCGCGCCGCACGCCGCCGAGGTCGACCAGCAGGCGCGCTTCCCGGAGGAGGCGCGCACGGCCCTCACCCAGGCCGGCTTCCACGCGATCCACATCCCCGAGGAGTACGGCGGCGAGGGCGCGGACTCCGTGGTGGCCTGCATGGTCATCGAGGAGGTCGCCCGGGTCGACGCGTCGGCGTCGCTCATCCCGGCGGTGAACAAGCTCGGGTCGACGCCGATCATCCTGTCGGGCTCCGAGGAGCTGAAGCGGCAGGTCCTGCCGACGATCGCGTCGGGCGAGTCGATGATCAGCTACGCGCTCTCGGAGCGGGAGGCGGGCTCGGACACCGTCTCGATGCGGACCCGCGCGCAGCGCGACGGCGACGACTGGGTGCTCAACGGCACCAAGTGCTGGATCACCAACGGCGGCGTCTCCGACTGGTACACGGTCATGGCGAAGACCGACCCGGACAAGGGCGCCAACGGCATCTCGGCGTTCGTGGTGCACCGCGACGACCCGGGCTTCTCGGTGGGGCCGAAGGAGCACAAGCTCGGCATCAAGGGCTCGCCGACCACCGAGATCTACTTCGAGAACTGCCGCGTCCCCGGCGACCGGATCATCGGCGAGCCCGGCACGGGCCTCAAGACGGCGTTCGCCACGCTCGACCACACCCGTCCCACCATCGGCGCGCAGGCCGTCGGCATCGCCCAGGGCGCGCTCGACGCCGCGGTCGAGTACGCCCGCGACCGCCACCAGTTCGGCCACGCGATCGCCGACTTCCAGGGCCTGCAGTTCATGCTCGCCGACATGGCGATGCACACCGAGGCCGCCCGCCACCTCGTCTACGCGGCCGCCGCCCGCGCCGAGCGCGGGGACAAGATGGGCCTGATCGCCTCGGCGTCCAAGTGCTTCGCCTCCGACACCGCGATGTCGGTGACCACCGACGCCGTCCAGGTCTTCGGCGGGGCCGGCTACACCGTCGACTTCCCGGTCGAGCGGATGATGCGCGACGCCAAGATCACGCAGATCTACGAGGGCACCAACCAGATCCAGCGCATGGTCATGGCGCGGGCGCTCCTCAAGAAGTAACGACTCCGACAAGAAGTAACCCGTTCGGAGTACTGCTCACGGAGCGTGCGCAGCGCTAGCCTTCTCGGGCGAAACAGTCCGCGGGCGAGCGCGGTCTGCCATGACGTTGCGTGAGAGGTCTCCCCATGCAGTGGTACCTGAAGGTGCTCAAGCAGTACGCCGACTTCAGCGGGCGTGCGCGGCGCACCGAGTTCTGGATGTTCGTGCTGTTCAACGTCCTGATCTCGATCGTCCTGGCGCTGATCGACAGCCTCCTCGGGTTCGGGAGCTTCTCCGGCAGCGGCAGCAGCGTCGCGTTCAGCAGCGGCCCGCTCGGCGCGATCTACTCCCTCGCGGTGCTCGTCCCGTCCCTGGCCGTCGGTGCCCGGCGGCTGCACGACATCGACCGCACCGGCTGGTGGCAGCTCATCGCGCTGATCCCGCTGATCGGGGCGATCGTCCTCATCGTCTTCTGGGCGAGCGAGGGCAACCGCGGCCCGAACCAGTACGGCATGGACCCGAAGCAGGACGCGGCCGGCGGCTACCCGCAGGGCGGCTACCCGCAGGGCGGTGAGCCGCAGCAGGGCTACCCGCAGCAGGGTGGCTACCAGCAGGGTGGCTACCAGCAGGGTGGCTACCCGCAGCAGGGTGGCTACCCGCAGCAGGGCGGTTACCAGCAGGGCGGCTACCCCCAGCAGGGCGGCTACCAGCAGCAGCAGTACCCGCAGCAGCCGCAGGCCTGACGCTCCACGACACGAACGGCGCCCTCGCTGCTACGGAAGCAGCGAGGGCGCCGTTCGTTCGTCTCAGGGCGCGGTGAAGGGGCCGTCGGCGGCGAAGGCATACTCGGCGAACCGTTCGCCCACCAGGCGGTGGGTGGCCGCGTCGGGGTGCAGGCGGTCGGGCAGCGGGAGCGTCGCCGCGTCGGCCTCGCCGTAGAGCTCCCGGCCGTCGAGGTGGTGGAGGTTCGGGTCGCCGGGCGCGCGCTGGGCGACGACGCGGGCGAGCTCCTCGCGCACCACCCGCAGCGTCAGCCGGCCCGCGGGCACGTCGGCGGGGTCCCCGGTGGCGCGGAAGACCATCGTGCCGTCCTCGGTGAGGTCGACGGCGCCGGGTCCCGGGGTGTCCTCGTGGATCGGGCAGAGGATCGGGGAGACGAGCACCAGCGGCGTCGTGGGACGTGCCTCCCGGATCGTGTCGAGGAAGCCGTGCACCGCGGGCCCCAGCGCGCGCCGGCGCATGAGGTCGGCGTTCACGAGGTTGATGCCCATCTTGATGCTGATGACGTCGGCCGGGGCGTCGCGGATCGCGCGGGCCGTGAACGGGTCGAGCAGCGCGCTGCCCCCGAACCCGAGGTTCACGAGGTCGACGCCGCCGGCCGCCGCGGCCAGCGCGGGCCACGTCGTCGACGGGCTCGCGGCGTTCGACCCGTGGCTGATCGAGCTGCCGTGGTGCACCCACACCCGGCGATCGGCGGGCGCGGCCGCCACCGGCACGTCGGTGCGCAGCGCGACGAGCTCGGTGACCTCGGTGTGCGGCAGCCACACCTCGACGCGCTCGCCCGCGGGGACGTCGTCGAAGCGCACCGTGCCGACCGGGCCCGGCTCGGTCTCGGTCTCCCCGGTGGTGGGGTCGAGGCGCAGCACCTTGCCGCCCGTGGTCCCGGCCTGAGCGACCAGCCGGCCGTCGACGCGCAGGTCGTAGACGCCGTCGGGGCGCAGCGGCAGGCCGCGGTAGCCGACGCGGGTGCGCACGGTGTCCAGCTCCAGCGCGCGGACCGGGCCGCGCAGCACCAGCCGCACCCCGGACGGCTGGGCCTCGGCCATCGCGATCTGCCCCCTATCGGCGTGCTGCATCGAATTCACCTGCGCGCGGGCCCGCGCGGGCAGGCGGTGGGGGAGCAGGCCGTCCGGGGTGCGCTCCAGCTCCAACGCGCCGCGCAGGAGCTCCGGGGTGATCTCGGTGGTGATCACAGCTCTCGCGTGACCTTCTCCGTGCCGGCGCGGCGCGCCTGGTCGCCGGCGGGGTGGCGCACCTGCACCAGGGAGGCGCCCGCCGCCAGCACCGCGAGGAAGCCGTCGACGAGGCCGCCGGCGGTCGCGACGGGCCACTCGGCGGTCGAGAGCACGCGGTCGTCCGGGCCGAGGCCCAGCTCGGCCGCGCGGGACCGGGCGGTGGCGACGACGGTCGCGACGTCCGCGCCCGCGAGCGCCGGGCCGTCGTCGGGCACGGGCGCCAGCGGGTCGAAGTGGTCGCCGTGCACGCGCACCTCGGTCGCGTAGTCGACGGCGCCCGCGGGCAGGCGCTCGCCCAGCCCCTGGCCGAAAGCGTCGAGCGAGAAGCCGACGACGACACCGGCGCCAGCCGCGGCGTCGAGGTGCTCGGCGTCGGCCAGCGCCACCTCCGCGCCGGCGGCGTCGGCGACGACCTCGGCCCCGCACGCCCAGACCGCGCAGAGCGCCGCCGCGGTCTGCCAGTGCGCCGGCAGCAGCACGGCCACCGGGGCGCCGGGCTCGACGTCGCACTCGTCGCGCAGGAGGTTGGCGGTCTTAGCGACCCAGTTGCCGAACGTGGCGCCGGAGAGCTCGATGCGCTCGCCGGTCGCGTCGTCGTAGAAGGTGATCAGCGGCCGGGCCGGGTCGCCGGCCAGGAGCGGGGAGAGCAGCGCGTCGGTGACGGTCATCGCCCGGTCACGCTAGTCGACGCAGGGGACGCCCTCGGCGGTGATCGCGGGCGGGGGCGGCGGCACCGGCGAGCTCGTGCCGTCGGTGCCCTCGGCGCCGTCGGTGCTGTTCGCGGCCAGCGGCGAGGGCGTCGGTGCCGCACCCGGGCCGCGGTAGTCGGCGGCGAGCACGACGCGCACGCTGTTCGGCGCCACCGACGGGTCGAAGCGGGTCGGCAGGTCGCCCAGGCTGTGCGCGACCCGCGCGCCCGCGGCGTCGCCCGCCGGGCCGAAGAGCACCTCCGAGCGCGCGGCCGGGGTCAGGGCGTTGTCGGCGGTGGTGCGGGCGTAGCCCTGGGCCGAGAGCACCGCGACGACGCGGGCCGCGGCGCCCCCGGTGCCCGAGGCGTTGAGCACATCGACCGGGATCGTGGCGGGCGCCGGGCCGTCGTCGCGCGCCTGCTCCTCCTCCGGGCCGATGGCGTCGCTGACGAAGCGCTGCACGGCCCGCGGGTCGACGTCGAGCACCTCGCCGCGGCCGTCGACGTTGCGGGTGCCGTTGGTGGGGATCGTCAGGAACGCGACCGCGCCCGCGCTGACGTCCTGCATCTGCTGGCCGAAGCGCAGCAGGTCCCAGTTGCCGTCGAGCACCACGGACTGGCGCACGGCGTCGAGCAGGCGGGTCAGCGTCAGCGGGTCGGCGAGCGTCCCCGACGAGAGCACCTTGTGCGACATCGACGCGAGGAACGCCTGCTGGCGGCGGATGCGGTCGAGATCGCCGTTGGGGAGGCCGTGGCGCTGGCGGACGAACGCGAGCGCGTCGTGACCGGCGACCGTGCGGGGCCCGGCGGGGAAGTGGGCGCCGGAGAGGTCGTCGTCCACCGGGTTCTTCAGGCACACGTCGACGCCGCCGATGGCGTTGGTGAGCGTGTAGAAGCCCATGAGGTTGACCTCGGCGTAGTGGTCGACGGTCAGCCCGGTGAGCTCGGCGACGGCGCGCACGAGCTCCTGGCGCCCGGCCTCGGAGGAGCGGACGTCGACGTCGCGCGGGTCGGTGTCGCCGGCCTGGACCAGGCGGTTGGCCTCGTCGGCCTTCGCGCCCGGGTACGCCGAGTTGATCTTGTCGCGGCGGAAGGCGCCGGGGATCGAGACGTAGCTGTCGCGGGGGATCGAGAACGCCACCGCGCGGCTGCCGTCGTTGGGCACCCGGACGAGGATCATCGTGTCGGTGTTGACGACGCCGTCGGCGGCGCCGGCGCCGATCGCGGCCAGCGCGTCGGGCGGCAGGGGGCGGCCCTGCGCGTCGGTGCGGCTGTCGACGCCGACGAGCAGGATGTCGGTGGCGCCGTCGGCGGCGTCGCCGACCGCGGAGTCGCCCAGCGCGCTCGAGGTCGTGCCGAGGGTGCCCGACAGCGCTGCCCACGCGGTGCCCGAGAGCGCGAAGACGAGCACCGACGCCACCACGAGGGCCGTGCGCAGCGTCCGGCGGCCCGTACGGCGCCCGCCGGGCTCGTCGGGCACCTCCCGCACCGGGCGCGGGCGGCCGGGCGGCCGCGGCGGCGGGGGGCCCGGACGGCCCCGGTCACGGTCCCGGTCGCGCTGGGGCCGGCGCTCGGGCCGGGGCTCGCGCACGGTCCGGTCGTCGCGGCGGTCCCGGGGGTCGCGCTCCCGGGGATCCCGGGGCTCGCGGGGCGGTGGCCGGCGGAGGCGGCCGGGCCGGTCGGTGCGTTCGGTCCGCTCGTCGCCCCGGGCGCCGGCGGACACGGTCGACACCTCGGCGAGGTCGCGGCGGCGCAGCCGCGTCGCGCCCTCCGCCGGACGGCGCGGGCGGCGGTCGGGCTCGGTGACGTGGTCGTCGGGCAGGGGCGCCCCGGCGTCGTCCACCGGTGGGCCGCCCGCGCGCCCGGGGCTGCGCCGCGCGGCGGACGGGCCGTACCGCCGGGCGGGGTCACGGCCGGGTCGACCGGGGTCGTCACGGTCCACGGCCCCGCCTCCCTCCGCCGCTCGGGCCCGTCCGGGCACTGCTCGGTGTTGCAGTGTCCCGCGGCCCGGTGTCCGCCGGGGCGTGCACCGTCGACTCCGACCCCGAGGGGCGCCGGCTGGTGCCGCCGGACCGTGGTTGATCGCAGGTTAGACGCCCCCGGGGCGCCGGGGGGCTTCTCACCCGTCCGACGGCCCGTCGGCGCGTCGCGGCCACTCGCGGTGATCGGCTCCCCTCCCGAGCAGGGCATCTCCTCCCGCCGGGGACCGCGGCCGGTGACCGGACGCGTCCGGTGCGGTGCGTGCCGGCCCGGTCGCGGTGCGAGACTGCGCCGGCGTCGTCGACGGGGGGAGGGGTCCGGTGCGGTGGATGGTGACCGGCGCGGGGGGCGCGCTCGGCTCGGACCTGGTCGCCCTGCTCACCGCCCCCGGGGCTCCGCCGACCGACTCCGTGGTCGCCCTGGCCCGCGCCGACCTCGACGTCACCGACGACGGGGCGGTGCGCGGTGCGGTGCGTGCGTGGGCCGGAGCGGGCGAGGGCCCGGCCGTCCTGGTCAACGCCGCGGCGTACACGGCGGTCGACCGCGCCGAGACCGACCCCGACGCCGCCGCGGCGGCGTGGGCCGCCAACGCGGACGCCCCCGGGCTGCTGGCGCGGGCCTGCGCGGAGGTCGGCGCGGCGATGGTGCACGTCTCCACCGACTACGTGCTGGGCCCGCTGCCCGACGGGGTGCGTCGCCCGCTCGAGCCGGGCGACCCGCTCGGGCCGCAGGGCGTGTACGCCCGCAGCAAGCTCGCCGGGGAGGAGCGCGTCCGGGCGGCGCTGCCCGACGCCCACCACGTCGTGCGCACCGCCTGGGTCTACGGCGCGACGGGCGCCAACTTCGTGCGCACCATGGCCCGCCTCGCCCGCGAGCGCGACACCCTCGACGTCGTCGACGACCAGCACGGGTCCCCGACGTGGTCGGCCGACCTGGCGGCGGGCCTCGTCGCGCTGGCCCGCTCGCCGGCCCCGGCCGGGACGCGCCACGCCGCCGGGGGCGGGGCGACGACGTGGTGCGGGCTCGCGCGCGCGGTGTTCGCCGAGCTCGGTGCCGACCCGGAGCGGGTGCGTCCCTGCGACACCGCGGCCTTCCCCCGCCCGGCGCCGCGGCCGGCGTGGTCGGTGCTCGGCGACGCGTCCTGGCGGGCCGCCGGGCTCGCCCCGCTACCACCGTGGCGGGACGCGCTGCACGCGGCCGTCACCCGCCATCCGGACTTGCTGCTGGGCTGAACGGCCCAACCGAGAATCTCATCCGTGTGATTCCCGTGTCCTAGGGACACCCTCGTGCGTTGAGCGGTCATGGCTGTGGAGACGGTGCTCCTCGCGCTGCTCGGGCTGGTCGCCGTGTGGTTGCTGATCGACGCCGGGCGGGAACGCCACCGGCTGCGCGCCCGGGTGGCCCGTGACGAGCGGTTCCAGCTCGAGCACTGCCGCGCCGCGCGGCGCGAGGCCCGGGTGGCCCGGACGGTGTCCCCGGCGGCCTCGCCGGACGCGTGGCGCTACTGGCCGCTGACCCTGCCGTCGGTCGACGACGGGTCCAGCGGACCCCGCCTCTAGCCGTTCCGCGCCCCCCGGCGTCCGCGCGGCGGTGTCCCGCGGTGGCCGGGCGGCGCACACTGCCCCGATGACGGAGCAGGCCGCGGCCGGGCCGACCGAGGCGACCGAGGCGACCGGGTCCTCCGCCGGGACCCACGCCGAGCGGGGCACCGAGCCGGACGTCGGCACGCCGGTCCCGGAGCCGCTCTGCGACCAGGCCCGCGCGCTGCCCGCCGAGCGCGTCGACGAGCGCGTCGACCTGCTGCGCCGCGCCCTGGCCAGCCGCGAGCCCTCGGCGCCGGGCCTGCTCGCGCACGCCCACCTCGACCGCGGTGAGCGGTTCGAGGCGATCGACGTCCTGACCCCGCCGGTCATGACCCGGCGCGAGAGCGCCCTGGCCGGGCTGCTGGGCGAGACGCTCGCCGCGATCGGCGACCACGACAGCGCCGAGGCCGCGTTCCTCGTCGGCCTCGACGGCGGCGACGCGGCCGCGACCAACGACTACGGCGTCTTCCTGCGCGGGCGCGGCCGCACCCAGGAGGCGCAGTACGTGCTCGACCGCGCGGTGCGCCTCGGCGACGACCTCGCCCCCCTCAACCTCGTCGCGCTGCACCTCGAGGAGCTCGACGACCCGCTCACGGCCACCGACCTCGCGGAGGGGTTCCTCGACGAGGGCCGTCCCGCGACGCTGCTCGCGCTCGCCGACTGCCGCCTCGCGGCCGGGCGCGTCGACGAGGCCGCCGACCTCTACCGCCGCGCGGCCGAGGCGGGCGCACCGTGCGCCCACATCTACTACGGCTGGTTCCTGCGCGACCGCCGCGAGGACGTCGCCGGCGCCGAGGAGCAGCTGCGCCGCGCCCACGAGGTCGGCGAGCCCGGCGCGCCGTTCCACCTCGGGCGGTTCCTGTTCGACGCGGGCCGCCACGACGAGGCGCAGCCGTTCCTCGAGGACGCCGCCTGGCGCGGCGACCCCGACGCCGCGGCCCTGCTCGAGGCGGAGTACCGCGGCCTGGTCGACGAGTGGGACGACTGAACGGTCACAATGCCGGTGTGCCCGACCTGCCCGAGCTGGCCGTCGTCTGCGTGACCTACTCCCCGGGGGAGGAGCTCGCCGAGTTCCTCTCCTCGCTGGACAAGGCGACCGCCCGCCCGTACCGCGTCGTGCTGGCCGACAACGGCTCCACCGACGGCGCCCCGGAGGCCGCCGCGGCCGCCGACGACCGCGTCGAGCTGCTCCGCATCGGGGAGAACGTCGGCTACGGGGCCGCCGCCAACCGGGCGGTCGCGGGACTGCCCGCCGGGATCGGGTGGGTGCTCGTCGCCAACCCCGACATCGTCTTCGGGCCGGGCTCGCTCGACGCGCTGGTCGACGCGGGCGCCCGCTGGCCGCGGGCGGGCGGGCTCGGGCCGCTGATCCGCACCGGCGGGGAGGTCTACCCGTCGGCGCGGTTGCAGCCGTCGCTGGGTCGCGGGGTCGGGCACGCGCTGTTCGCCGCGGTGTGGCCGGAGAACCCGTGGACCCGCTCCTACCGCCAGGAGGGCGCGGTCACCGAGCGGACGGCCGGGTGGCTGTCCGGCTCGTGCCTGCTGCTGCGGCGCGAGGCCTGGGAGTCGGTGGACGGGTTCGACCCGCGCTACTTCATGTACTTCGAGGACGTCGACCTCGGCGACCGACTCGGCCGCGCCGGGTGGCTCAACGTGTACGTCCCGGACGCGGAGGTCGTGCACACCGGCGGGCACGCCACCGACCGCGACGCCCCCACCTCGGCCCGCATGCTCGCCGAGCACCACCGCAGCGCCTACCGCTTCCTGGCCGACCGCTACCGCGGCGCGCGCTGGGCCCCGCTGCGCCTGGCCCTGCGGGCCGGGCTCGGCCTGCGCGCCCGCACGGGGGTGCGCGCGGCGCCCGGCTCGGAGCCCTACGGCGGCGGCGCGACCGCCCGCCCGAGGTAGCCGAGGACGAGCGCGGTCACCTCGTCGGCGAAGGTGTCGCGGTCGAGCGGCGGCCCCTCGAGGACGTAGCCGACGGCGAGGCTCTCGACGGTGCGCACCAGCAGCCACGCGACCGTCGCCGGCGGGTGCGGCAGCTCGCGGCCGTAGCGGGCGACGAGCGTGCTGGTCAGCAGCGCGTCCACGCGGCGGGCGAAGGCGGCGCGGCGGTCGTCGCCCGCGCGGGGCAGGCGCTGCGCCACCGCCCGCAACAGCGCCGGGTGCTCGCCGAGCGCGTCGACCAGGGCGAGCACCACGCGCCGCACGGCCCGCGCCGGGTCCCTCTCGCCCACGGTCTCCACGAAGCTGCGGGTGACCCGCTCCTCGAGGTCGTCGGCGTAGCGGGTCACCACCTCGTCGAGCACGGCCTCCTTGTCCGGGAAGTACTGGTACAGCGAGCCGGGGCTGATGCCCGCCGCGGCCGCGACGTGGTTGGTGGTCAGGCCCTCGACGCCGCGCTCGAGGAGCACCGCGCGCCCCGCCACGACGATCCGCTCGACCGTGTCGCGCGAGCGCTCCTGCTGCGGGCGCCGCCGGCGGCGCGGGGCCGTCAAGCGCCCGGCAGGAACGCGAGTTGAAAGCGAGCAGGAACTCGTCTCAGCATGGTCCGCATGGTGGCACGCGAGCAGCTGGAGCCCTACCCGCGCCGGTTCCGCGCCGCACCCGAGCGCAACCGCCGGATCGCCCGCCCGCTGGGCCTCGCCGGCCGCGTGCGGACGGTCGACGAGGACCTGCTCGACGCCATCGGGCGGCGGATGTCCGCCCGCGATGAGGTGGGCGCCGACCTCGCCGCGGCCATGAGCCGGCCGCGCACCGACCCGGACCGCGTGACGATGGCGGCGTTCCACCGGGCGCTCGCCTCGCCGGGTGCGCCGACCGGGAACAGCGCCCTGGACCGGTTCCTCGCCGCGGTCGAGGCCACCCCGGGCTGGGTCGACCCGGCGCTGGTCGAGCGGGGCGGGCGGGCGCTGCGGCGCATGGGCCGCACGCTCGACGACGTCCTGCTCACGCTCTCGCTCATCGGCGGCTACCGCTTCGGTGGGCCGGCCGACCTCCTCGTCGCCACCGGCGGGCTCACCGGCTCCACGGCGATGCGCCGTCTCGGCGAGACCGAGGAGTGGGCCCGCGCGCTCATCGCCCCCGGCGGGCTGCGCCGCGACGGCGAGGGCTGGCGCCTCACGGTGCACGTGCGCGCGATGCACGCCCTGGTCAACCGCCGATTCGAGACCAACGGCCGGTGGGACGTCGGGCACTGGGGCCTGCCGGTCAACCAGGCCGACCAGGCGGCGACGCTCGGGCTGTTCAACAGCACCGGCCTGCTCGGCGTGCGCGCGCTCGGCTGGGTGGTGACCCCGGCCGAGTCCCGCGCGGTGATGCACCTGTGGCGCTACGTCGGCTGGCTCATGGGCGTGGACGACGACTTCCTGTTCGACACCGAGCGCGCCCAGAACCACTTCCTCTACCACGTGCTGCTGGCGCAGGACGACGTCACGCCGGCCGGCCCGGCGCTGGCCCGGGCACTCGTCGACGGGCAGCACACCGCGTGGCGGCGCCGTCGGCTGCTCGGGCTCCTGCGCTGGTTCCTCGGCCGCGAGGGCCTGCGCGACCTCGGCCTGCCGACGGCGCTGCCCTGGCCGGTGCCCGGCATCGTCCTGGGCAACCTCGTGCGCTCGGTCCTCGTCGCCCGCGTCCCCGCCGGCCGCCGGTGGCTCGAGCGGGCCGGCGACGCCTGGACCCGCGGCGAGATCGCCCGCCGCTTCGCCGGCGCCCGCCCCGGGGTGGCGCCGCTCCCGGACTGACCGGCCGGAGCTGGTCTCGCGCTCTCCGAGCGAGGGGCACCGTCGCTCGGGTAGACGGGCGAGGGGCGCCCCTCGCCGGAACCGCAGGTCGCGCCTCCTCGCATGTGCAACTCACCAGTTGCGTCGAGCCGCGCCGACGTGCAACTCTAGAGTTGCACCGACGACGACCCGGAGGCCACCGTGACCGCTCCACCGCTGACCGACCGCGCCACCTACGAGGCCGCCGTGGCGGACCTCCGCGTCCGGGAGAAGGCCCACACCCACGAGGGCGACGCGATCGCCGCGGCACGGCGGCGCCTGCCCGCGGTGGAGGTCGACCCGGCGACGCCGCTGGTCGGGGCGCAGGGGCCGACGACGCTGCTCGACGCGTTCGAGGGCCGCCGGCAGCTGATCGCCTACTACTTCATGTGGTACCCGGGCGCCGCCGCGGCCGACCAGTGCGAGGGCTGCACCTGGATCACCAGCCACACCGGGGAGCTCTCCTACCTGCACTCGCGCGGCATCACCTACGCCACGTTCTGCCAGGGCCCCTACGCCGAGAGCGCCCGCTACCGCGACTTCATGGGCTGGGACGTGCCCTGGTACTCCGCCGACGGCTCCCTCGACGCCCTGCTGCCCCCGCCCAAGCAGCCCGGTCTCATGCACCTCGTCTGCTACCTGCGCGAGGGCGACCGCGTGCTCGAGACGTGGTGGACCACCCGCCGCGGCGTCGAGGCCGTCGACCAGAGCTACCGCCTCATGGACCTGACGGTCTTCGGCCGCCAGGAGCCGTGGGAGGACGGCCCACCCGGCCGGCCCGCCGCCTGCACCCACCAGCGCACCGACGCCGGTGCGCCCGACTGGCCGCCGGTCGCGTCGTGGCCCGGCGGGCGCCCGATCCCGCAGTGGCCCCGGCTCGACGCCGGGCACGACGACGACCTCACCGGGGCGCGGTCGTGAGCGACGACCTCCGGGCGGCCCACGGCGCCCTGCTCGCCGCCGCGGAGACGGTCGCCGGCGGCCCGACCGTCGCGCCGCCCCCCGGCGAGTGGGACGCCGAACGGGTCCTCGCCCACGTCGCCCTGGTCACCGGCGCCACGCTCGCGACCGTCGCCGCCGTCGCGGCCGGGGCGCACGCCACCTACGACAACCGGATCGCCCACGACCCCTGGACGCTCGACCGCGTCGCCGGGCTCGCGGGCGGCCCGGCCGGGCTGCGGGAACGTGTGCGCCGGCACGGCGAGGCGCTCGAGCTCGCCGTCCGCCCCCTGGGCGCCGCCGAGCTCGCCACGCCCGTGCCGACGCGGCTGCTCTCGCACGGGCAGGTGCTGGTGGACCAGGCGCTGCCGCTGGGGGACATCGTCACCGGGCTCGCCGACGTCGAGCTGCCCGGCCACACGCAGCAGCTGCTGGCGCTGCGGGCGGCCTGAGCGCGGCTCAGCGGCCGAACAGCCGGCGCCACCACGGGCGCCGCGGCTCCGCGGCCGGGGTCTCGTCCGGCTCGGCGGCGCCACCGCGGGCGGGCCCCGGGCCGCCCGGGAACGGGTTGGCCGGGAACGGCGAGGTGCCGGGGTGCGCCCGCTCGCGCGCGTCGAGGCGCACGGTGCGCGCGTCGTCGGGGTCGTCCGGGCCGGGGCGCGGGCGGCCGTTCCCGTTGCGGGTGGCCCCGTCGTCGGCGCGGTGGCGCGGGTGGCCGTTGCGCTGGGGGATCCGCTGCGTCAGGTCCGGGTCCGCGCCGCTGCGGGCGGCCAGGCCGTGGGGGAGCACCGTGGTGCTCGAGGCGTCGAAGGGGGAGACCGCGGTGTCGGGCGTGATGACGTCCTCGTCACGCTCCGTGGCCCGCTGGTGGGCGTGCGCGATGGCCTCCTGCGCACGATCCCACGCATTCGAGCCCACAGCGCCCTCCTGCTCCATCCCCCGACGGGCGGGCCTTGCCGGGGTCGGGCCGCCGGACCGCCCCGGGAGGGTCCACACTATCGCCCTCGGTCACGATTCGTCATCGACGTGGGGGGTCACGCATGGTGCAGACAGGGGACGGTGGAGCCGTGCCGGCGGTGATCGACCCGTCGCGCACGGCCGCGGTGGTGCTCGTCGGCGGCCAGGGCAGCCGGCTGCGCCCGCTCACCCTCACCACCCCGAAGCCCATGCTGCCGACGGCCGGGGTGCCGTTCCTGGCGCACCTGCTCTCGCGGATCGCCGCGGCCGGCATCCGGAAGGTCGTGCTCGGCACCGCGTACCGGGCCGAGGTGTTCGAGGGCTTCCTCGGCGCCGGCTCGTCCCCGGCCCTGGCGAGCCTCGACCTCGCGTGCTGCCCCGAGCCCGAGCCGATGGGCACCGGTGGAGGCATCCGCTTCGCGGCGAGCGCGCTCGGGCCGGAGTACGACGAGGTCGTCGTGTTCAACGGCGACATCCTCTCCGGCGTCGACGTCCGCGCGGTGGTCGCCGAGCACCGCGCCGCGGCGGCCGACGCGACGCTGCACCTCGTCCGCGTGCCCGACCCGACCGCGTTCGGGTGCGTCCCCACCGACGCCGACGGCCGGGTGACCGCCTTCCTCGAGAAGACGCTCGCGCCGCCGACCGACCAGGTCAACGCCGGCTGCTACGTGTTCCGCCGCGAGGTGCTCGACGCGATCCCGGCCGGCCGCCCGGTCTCGGTGGAGCGCGAGACCTTCCCCGGCCTGCTCGAGCGCGGCGCGCGGCTGCAGGGCCACGTCGAGTCGTCGTACTGGCTCGACCTCGGCACGCCCGCGTCGTTCGTGCGCGGCAGCGCCGACCTCGTCCAGGGCGCCGCGCCCACCGCGGCCCTGCCCGGGCCGGTCGGGACCGCGCTGCTGCTGCCCGGGGCGAAGGTGGCGACGTCGGCGTCGCTCACCGACGGCACGACGGTGGGCGCCGACGTGCAGATCGGCGAGGGCAGCCGGGTGTCCGGCTCGGTGCTCATGGACGGCGCGCGGATCGGCGACGGGGCGCTCGTCGAGCGCTCGGTGATCGGGCCGGCGGCGACGATCGGCGACGAGACGGTGGTGCGCGACGCCGTGGTCGGCGACGGCGCCTCGATCGGCGCGTCGTGCGAGCTGCTGGCCGGCGTGCGGATCTGGCCCGGTCTCGTCGTCCCGGACGGCGGTCTGCGATTCTCGGGTGGTGCCTGAGGTCGCGGACGCGGAGCGCAGCGGAGCCGGACCCTCGAGGCTGACCGTCGCGGCCCCGGCCGCCGAGCGGACCTGGCGGCCCGACTTCGTCCTCGACGTCCGGGCGCTGCTCGCGCCGCTGCGTCGCGGGCGTGGTGATCCGACGTTCCACACGGAGGTGGACGGGGACGGCGAGCTCTGGCGGGCGACGCCCACCCCGGAGGGTCCGGCGACGCTCGCGCTGTCCCGCCGCGACGGGGTCGTGCGGGCGCGGGCGTGGGGGCCGGGCGCGGCGTGGGTCGTCGACGGCGTCCCCGCGCTGCTCGGGGCCGAGGACGACGACGCGGGCTTCGTGGGGCACCACCCCCTGGTCGCCGAGACCCGCCGCCGCATGCCGGGCCTGCGCCTCGGCGCGACGCGCACGGTGTGGGACCAGCTGATGCCCGCGATCCTCGAGCAGAAGGTCACCGGCACCGAGGCGCGCCGCTCGTGGCGCGAGCTGTGCTGGCGCTTCGGCGAGGACGCGCCCGGCCCGACGCCGCGGCCGATGAAGCTCCCACCGACCCCGCGGCGCATCCGCGAGGTGCCGGACTGGGAGTGGCACAAGGCCGGCGTCGACCAGAGCCGCCGCCGCGCCATCCTCGCCTGCGCCACCGTCGCGCACCGTCTGGAGAAGGCCGCCGAGCTGCGCGGCGAGGCCGGGCGCGCGCTGCTGATGAAGGTGCCCGGCGTCGGGGTGTGGACCGCGGCCGAGGTCGCCCAGCGCTCGTGGGGCGACCCGGACGCCGTCAGCGTCGGCGACTTCCACATCCCCTCGACCGTCGGCTGGGCGCTGGTGGGCCGCAAGCTCGACGACGACGGCATGCTCGAGGTGCTCGCCTGCTACGCGCCGCAGCGCCAGCGGGCCGTGCGCTACATCGAGGCGTCGGGCTTCCGCCGGCCCCGGTTCGGGCCGCGGTTCTCGCCGAAGGACTACCGCAGCTACTGAGCCAGCGCCCGCCCGAACGCGACGGACTCCGGCAGGTCGGCCAGCGGCCACCAGGCCAGGTCCAGGGACTCGTCGCTGATCTCCTCGACCGCCCCGGCGGGGGCGTGGGCCAGGAAGCGCACGTCGAGGTGGCGGGTGGGGACGCCGAGCGAGCAGGTCAGGGCGTGGACCTCGACGTGCACGGGCTCGGGGTCGACGGTCAGGCCCGGGATGCCGGACTCCTCGGTCGCCTCGCGCAGCGCGGCCCCGGCGAGGGTCGTGTCGCCGGGCTCGATGTGCCCGCCGAGCTGCACCCACGTGCCGATCCGCGGGTGCAGGGTCAGCAGGGCGTGCCCGCCCGCGGCGTCGAGCACCAGCGCGGACGCCGTGAGGTGGCCCGGCGCGCAGGCCCGCGCGCAGGCGTCCGGACGGGCGGCCAGGTACGACAGCAGGGCCTGCCGCACCGAGTCGAGCTCCCGCGACGCCGGGCGCCAGCGGTCGAGGACGGCGGACGCGTCGGCGTGCACGGCCGCCGTGGACACCGCGGCGCGGGTGGTCGAGGCGAGCGTCTCGTCCATCAGATCTCCACCCAGCGCTCGTCGACCGCGAGCTCACCGCGCCGTGGCGGCGCCGCGGCCGGGTGCCCGACGGCGACGGCGCCCAGCGGCTCCCAGTCCGCCGGCAGCGCGAGCACGTCGCGGACGACGTCGGCGGCGAAGATCGTCGAGGAGATCCAGCACGACCCGAGGCCCTCGGCGGCGAGGGCGACGAGCAGGCCCTGCACCGCGGCGCCGCCGGCGACGGTGAACATCGTGTGCTCGGCGGCGGCGCGCCGCTCGTCGGGGTAGGGGTGGGCGCCGTCGGGCACGAGGAACGGCAGCACGACCTCGGGGGCGGTGCGCAGGATGTCGCCGCGGGCCACGCGCCGGGCCACGGAGTCCTCGCCGAACCCGTCGCCGCGCAGGTCGGCGCGCCAGGCGTCGGCCATGGCGTCGAGCAGCCGCGTGCGCACCTCCGGCGAGGTCAGGTGCACGAGGCGCACCGGCCGGGTGTGGTGCGGGGCGGGCGCGGTGAGGGCGGCCGCCCCGGCGCGGCGCAGCGCGCCCGGGTCGACGGGGTCGGGGGAGAACGCGCGCACCGACCGCCGGGCCGGCACGGCCTCGCGGCGACCGCGGGCGACGGCCTCCTCGGTCCCCAGCCAGAAGAGGTCCTCCTCGACGGGGCGCACCAGGTCGGCGCCGCGCGCGGTCTCGGAGCGCAGGGCCGCGGGCAGGCCGCGCACCACGGCCACCGGCACCCCGCCGAGCTTGCCCTTGACGAGGTCGGCGGCCGCGGCGACCTCGTCGGCGACGGCGACCTCGGTGACCACCAGCTCGTTGCCCTGCGCGTCGACCGCACCGCCGTAGGCGTGCACGACCTCGAGCCCCGCGGCCCCGATCGCCGCGTCGGTCTGCCCCGTGCGCCAGGTGCGGCCCATGGTGTCGGTGACGACGACGGCGACGTCCACGCCGAGCCGCTCCCGCAGCGCCGCGCGCAGGGCGACCGCCGAGCCGTCCGGGTCCTCGGGCAGCAGGGCCACCTCGTCGCCGGCGACGTTCGAGGCGTCGATCCCCGCCGCGGCCTGCACGATGCCCAGCCGGTTGGCGACGATCTTCGTGCGGCCCTTGGTGGCCAGCAGCCGCACGGTTTCGCGGTCGATGAGCGCGCGACGGGCGGTGTCGCGGGCCTCCGGGTCGGACGGGACGGTGACCAGGCGTCCCTCGACCTTCGACAGCACCTTCGACGTCACCACCAGCACGTCCCCGTCGGCGAGCGCGCCGTCGAGGGCCGTCGCCAGCGCCGCGGCGAGGTCGTCGCCGGGCCGGAACTCGGGCAGGCCGGTGACGCCCCACAGCGTCAGCCCTGAGGAAGCATGATCAAACACCTGCGACCTCGTAGGCCGCGCGGACCATCGCCGCCGTGGTCTCCGAGTCGGTCATCATCAGCGGCACCTCGCGGACCTCCACGCCCGGGACCTCGGCGCCGTCGCCCGGGGCGACCAGCCAGCCGTCGAGCAGCCCGCCGGTGGAGCGCGCGCCGTGGAAGCGCCCGACACCCTCGGCGCTGACCGGGACGTCGACCGCGGCGAGGCAGGCCTCGGCCATGCCGCGCACCGCGTGGCCGTCGACGATCGGCGACACGCCGACGATCTTTCCCGGCGCGGCCGACAGCGCGGGCCGCATGCCCGGCACGTCGACGATCGTGTGGACGCTGACCACCGGGTTCGAGGGCGCCACGAGCACGACGTCGGCGTCGGCGACCGCGGCGAGCGCGTCCGGGCACGCCGTGGCCTGGTCGCGCCCGATCGAGACGAAGGAGTACGCGCGCGGCACCGCGCGGTGGCGCACCCACCACTCCTGGAAGTGGATCGCGCGGCGCGCACCGTCCGTGGGGTCGTCGACGACGACGTGGGTCTCGATGCGGTCGTCGCTGGCCGGGACCAGGTCGACGCCCGGCTGCCAGCGGGCGCACAGCGCCGCCGTGACCTGCGAGAGCGGGTAGCCCGCGCGGAGCATCCGGGTGCGCACGAGGTGGGTGGCCACGTCGCGGTCGCCGAGCCCGAACCACGTCGGGTCGGCCCCGTAGGCCTCGAGCTCCTCGCGCACCGACCACGTCTCCTTGGCGCGGCCCCAGCCCCGCTCGGGGTCGATGCCCTCGCCGAGCGTGTACATGCACGTGTCGAGGTCGGGACACACGCGCAGCCCGTGCATCCAGATGTCGTCGCCGACGTTCACCACCGCGCGGATCTCGTCGCCGGGACCCGCGGCGGCCTTGACGCCCTGCAGGAAGCGGGCGCCCCCGACGCCGCCGACCAGAACGGTGACCTTCATGCCTCCATCGTCCTCCCGTGCGGGCTCACCGCAGCAGGGCGGTGAACTGGGCACTGCCGAGCGCGGCGGCCGTGCCGTCGCCGCCCACGAGCCCGAACACGGCCTGGGCGAGCGCGAACAGCAGCGAGGACGCGCCGGGCAGCAGGAAGAGCAGCAGGATGACGGCGAAGGGCGCGTAGGGCGCGATCCGCGCGGCGCCCACCCGCGTGCGGTACGGCAGGTAGGGGTCGATGACGCCCCACCCGTCGAGCCCGGGGATCGGCAGCAGGTTCAGCACGAACGTCAGCACCTGGATCAGGCCCAGGAACGACAGCGCGGCGGCCAGCGGCAGCGGCGGCGCGGTGAGCGCGACGCCCACCCCGATGACGGCGGCGAGCACCAGGTTCGCGACCGGCCCGGCCAGCGACACGGCGCTGACCGCCGGGCGCGAGCGCAGCGCCGCCCGCTGGATCCACACGGCCCCGCCCGGCAGCGGGATGCCGCCGATGAGCAGGAACAGCAGCGGCAGCACGAGGGTGAGCCCGATGTTGGCGTAGCGGCGGATGTCGAGGGTCAGGTACCCCAGGGCGCGCACCGAGTGGTCGCCGCAGCGGTCGGCGGTCAGCGCGTGGGAGAACTCGTGCAGGCACAGCGACACCGCCCATCCCGCGAGGACGACCAGCACCGTGCCGCCGATGACGGCGCCCCGGGACGGGACCACGGTCAGGGCGCACCCGGCGACGGTCAGGGCGACCAGGACCAGGAAGATGGGGCTGACCGGGGAGCGCAGGCGCGAGCGGGGGGCCACGCTCACCAGTGTGGCCCAGCGGCCGGCGGGCGCTCCGTGGCGCCGTTGCTACGGATAGCGCATGACGCTCACCGCACGTGACGACCGGTCGTCGCGACATGCGGCCACACGGGGCCCCGAGCTTGACCCGGATGGAATCCCACCGGTGTAATTCCTACGCGATGACACGTCGGTGCGGGGCCGACGCCTCGTCCACAGCAGTGGGGGCCGGGGGGTGTCGAGGCGAGGGAGGCGTCGTGAACGGTGCGGAGAGCGGGTCGGTGGTGCTGGGTAGCGGAGTGAACGGACCTGGATCCCAGGTCGGTATGAGGGACGTCCTGTCCGAGCTGGCCATGGTCACCGAGGACGAGCAGGAGTGGCAGGAGCGCGCCCTGTGCGCGCAGACCGACCCCGAGGCGTTCTTCCCCGAGAAGGGCGGGAGCACCCGCGAGGCCAAGCAGATCTGCAACAGCTGCGAGGTCCGCACGGAGTGCCTCGAGTACGCGCTCGGCCACGACGAGCGGTTCGGGATCTGGGGTGGCCTCTCGGAGCGGGAGCGCCGCCGCCTCAAGCGCCGGGCCGTCGACGCGGTCTGACACCCCGCGGGTCGTCGGCCCCGCCGGGGTCCCTACCCTCGGGCCGACGGCAGCGTGGGCGCCCCTCGGGTGGTGGCCCGGGGGGAAGGGACGGCGCGCGTGGCTCGACCCCCGGCGGTGGCGCCGGTCCTCGCCGTCCTCGTCTGCCACGACGGTGAGCCCTGGCTCCCGGAGACGCTCGGGGCGCTCGGACGCCTGACCCGCCGCCCGCGGTGGGTGATCGCGGTCGACACCGGGTCGACCGACGGCACCGCGGCTCTCCTCGCGGCGAGCAACCAGGTCGACGTCGTCCTGCGCATGCCCCGCGACACCGGCTTCGCCGAGGCCGTCCACACCGCGGTCGACGACGCGGACCGCCGCTGGGGACGTCACGCCGACCGGGGGTCCGGCGACTGGCTCTGGGTCCTCCACGACGACGCCGCCCCGGCCCCCGACTGCCTCGGGGTCCTGCTCTCGGTCGCCGACGCCTCCCCGTCGGCGGCGATCCTCGGCCCGCTGTGCCTCGACTGGGACGACCCGCGGCTCGTCGTCGAGGCCGGCGTCTCCATCGACGCGTCGGGCACCCGGCAGACCGGTATCGGCGCCGACGAGCTCGACCTCGGCCAGTTCGCCACCAACTCCGAGGTCCTCGCCGTCGGCTCGGCCGGCTCCCTCGTGCGCCGCCGCGAGTGGGACTCCCTCGGCGGGTACGACACGGCGCTGGGGCTGCTGCGCGAGGACGTCGACCTCGGCTGGCGGGTCAACCGCGCCGGCGGCCTCGTGCTCTGCGCCCCGTCGGCCCGCCTGCGGCACGCCCGCGCGCTCGCCACCCGGACCCGCACCCTCGACACCGCGGGCGTCGATCCGCGCTACCGGGCCACCGACCGCGCCCACGGCGTGCGGACGTTCCTGGCCAACTGCTCCAGCCCCGCCTTCGTGCTGGGCCTGCTGCGGCTGCCCGTGCTGGCGGTGCTCCGCGCGCTGGGCCTGCTGCTCGTGCGCCGCACCCGCGCCGCGGGCGCCGAGCTCGCGGGCCTGGGACGGGTGCTGGGCTCCGGGCCGGGCATCGCCGACCTCGCCGACGCCCGGCGGCGGCGCAGCACCGGGGCGACGGCCCTGCCCCGCGAGCTGCGGGGCCTGCTGACCAGCCGCACCACCCGCCTGCGCAACGCCGTCCGCGGCGGCCTGACGTCGGTGGTGCGCGGGCGGTTGCGCGAGGAGCTCGACCTCGGCCGGCTGCCGGACTGGGCCGAGCGGGAGTCGCGTGACCAGGGTCTCGAGGGCGGAGGCGAGCGCCGGGCGGTCGTCGGCCCGGACGCGCTGCCCGTGGGCGCCGCGGCCGGTGTGCGCCGGACCCGCCGCACCGCTGGCCTGCGCCGGCCCGGGGAGTCGCTGGCCGTGGCCCTGCCGGGTCCGCGGACGGCCGCCGACGACACCGCGGGCGCCCCCACCGCCGGCCCCGCGGCCGGCCCTGCCGCCCCGTCACCGGCGCCCGCCGGCGTCCGCGTGGAGCCGGAGACCGCGCCGGGCGAGCGGGTGGTCGTCGTCCCCATCACCGCGGGCCGCGTCGCGCGCGAGCTGCTGCTGGCGCCGCCGCTGCTGCTGGTGGTCGGGCTGACGCTGATCTCGCTCGCCACCCAGCGCGCCCGCCTCGGCCTCGGCCTGGCCGGCGGGCGGATCGCCGAGGTCCCGGGGCTGCGCGAGCTGTGGTCGTCGTACCTGGCGTCGTGGCACCCGGTCGCGGGCGGCACCGGGGCACCCGCGGCCGCGGCGCTGGCCGTCGTCGGTGTCCTCGGCGGGCCCGTGGCCCCGCTGGGCGGGCCGCCCGCGGCGGTGTCGCTGCTGCTCGTCGCGGCGCTGCCGCTGGCCGGGCTCTCGGCCTACCTCGCGACGCGCGAGCTGCGGGTCGGGCGCGTCCTGCGCGCGCTCGCCGCCGCCGTCTACGCGCTGCTGGGGATCACCGCCGGCGCCGTCGCGCAGGGCCGCCTCGACGGCGTGGTCGCGGCGGTACTGCTGCCCCTGGTGCTCGCCGGCGTCGTCGCCGTGCTGCGCGGGGTGCGCGTGGCCGGGCGCCGCGGCTCGTGGTGGAGCACCGCGGCCGGCACGGCCCTCGCGCTGGGCGTCGTCGGCGCCTTCGCCCCGCTCGTCTACGCGCTCGTGCTGGTGGTGGTGGTGATCGGGTTCGTCGGCGTCGCCGCACCCCCGCGCGCCGCCGGGCGACGGGCGATGGCGCTGGCGGTCATCGTGGTGCTGCCGGTGCTGCTGCTCCTGCCGTGGCCGGCGGCGCTGCTGTCCGGCCCCGAGATCCTGCTGCACGGCACGGGCGCGCCGGTCGCCGAGCGCTTCGCCTCGCCGCTGGGCATCCTGTCGCTCGACCCGGGCGGGCCGGGCACGCTCCCGTGGGCCGGCCTGCTGCTCGTGGTCCTCGCGGTCGGCGGCGCGCTGGTCGCCCCGCGGCGGGCCGCCGTGCCGGGACTGGCGCTGCTGCTGCTCGGCGTCGTGACGGCGGGCGTGGTCGGGTCGTTCGCGCTGGCCCCGCTCTCCGGTGGCGACCCGCGGCCGGGCTGGACGGGCCCGGCGCTCGCCGTCGCGACCTGCGGGGCGCTGTGGAGCCTGCTGGCGCAGGTCGCGGCCGCCCGCACCGAGCCGCTCGGCCGCCTCATCGGGCGCCGCGACCCCGTCGAGCGGGCCCCCGCCCGCCGCGGCGAGTCCGAGCTGGACCTCGGCGGCGCCGGTCTCGGCGGGCGCCTCGCCGGCGCGGCCGAGCAGGCCGGAGCCGGGATGTCGGGGCTGGCGGGACGGTTGCGTCCGCGCTCCCGCACCGGGGACGACCGCACCCGCGCGCGCGGCGTCGCCGTGCCGGAGGTCGCGACGGCGGTGGCCGTGCTCGCCGTGGTCACCGTGCTGGGCGGCGGCGGGGGACCGCTGGCCGACCGGCCTGCGCCGGCCCTGGCCGCCCCGCTGGCCGCTGACCTGACCCGCGCCGACGCGGGCGTCGTGGTCGTCACCCGCGACGCGGACACCACCCGCCGCGCCGGGCCGACCCTGCCCCGCTACGGCGACGACGACCTCGCCCCGGTCGGGGCGGCGCCCGCCCGCCTGCAGCGCGACGTGCGCGCGCTGCTCTCCGGCGACCCCGCCACCGTGCAGGCCGGCGTGGCCGAGCTGGCCACGGCGGGCACCGGCGCGGTCGTGCTGCCCGACGAGCCGACCGCCCGGATCGTGCGCACCGCGGCGGGCCCGCTGCTCGCCGACGCGCCCCCGACCTCCGACGGCCGCCCCGTGGCCCGGGTCGCGCTGCCGGTCGCGGGCGCGGTGCTGCTCGAGCCGCCGGTCTCCGACGACGCCACCGAGTCCCGCGCGGCCCCGCGCCGCCCGGCGGGCCTCACCGCGGTGCCGTCGGACCTGCCGACCGTGGCCGTGCGCGTGTCCCCGGGCGCCGACCGCCGCCTGCTCGTGCTCGCCGCCGAACAGGAGTCCGGCTGGCGCGCGACCGTCGGCGGGCAGCCGGTCAGCCCGGTCCCGGCCTGGGGCCACCTCGTCGGCGTGCCGGTGCCGCCCGGCGGCGGGGCGGTCGTCGTCGACCGCGACGAGACCGTCCGCCTCCTGCTCCTGCTCCTGCAGCTCGCGCTGGTGCTGTTCACGGCCCTCTCGGCCCTGCCGAGCCGGACCCGGCTGGACTAGCCCCGGCCGGACGGTTCCGGCGCTGTCGGGGGTCGGCCCTAGGGTCGGCGGCGTGTTCGACCACGTCGGTTTCCCCTGCAGCGACGTCGAGACCTCCGTCGCCTTCTACACCGCGGTGTTCGCGCCGCTGGGTGCGTCCGTGAGCATGCGCATCCCCACCGGCCCGCCCGGCGCGCCCGAGGTCGTCGGGCTCTCCACGGGCGGGCCGCACGCCGACTTCTGGCTCGCGCCGGGCGGCGCGGTCACCCAAGAGCTCCACATCGCCTTCGCGGCGCCCGACCGGGCGGCGGTCGACGCCGTGCACGAGGCGGCGCAGGCCTACGGGGCGGAGGTGCTGCACGCCCCGCGGATCTTCCCGGAGTACCACCCGGGCTACTACGGGGTCTTCCTGCGCGACCCCGACGGCCACAACGTCGAGGCCGTCCACCACACGTTCTGAGGCGGGCGCCTATTCCTCGCCGGCGATCGTGTCCGGCTCGACGCCGAGGTAGCCCGCCACCTGCTCGACGAGCACGTCGTGCAGCAGGTCGGCCAGGTCCTCGCCGTCGAGCGCGCGGGCCTCGAGCGGGCGGCGGTAGAGCACGATGCGCGCGCGGGTCACCGAGCCCCGCCGGTCCATGCCCGCGGGCACGAGCCGGGCCAGGGGTACCTCGCCGTCGCCGAGCACGGCGTCGTCCTCCACCGGCGAGCGCTCGCTGCCGGCGGGCACCTCGGGCACGTCGTCGACCGCCACGTCGAGGTCGGCCAGCTCCGCGCTCCAGCGCTCCTCGATCGGCTCGAGCGCCTCGAGCACGAGGGCGTCGAAGCGCTCGGCCCGCGTGCGGGCGGCCGGCGAGCCCGAGGGGTACAGGGGCATCCGCAGGCCGCGTCCGCGCCGGTCACGGCGGCGCCGTCGCGACCCGGAGGTCGGGCGGCTCGCGCTCCTCGTCACGGCCCGGAGCCTACGCGTGGGGGAACGGGATACGTCCGGGTAGGCGTGCCGACGCGCCCCGCGCGCCTGCCGGGCGGCCGCGTCCACCGGGGCTATCGTGCGTCGCGTGCGAGGAGTGCGGAAGTGCTCACGGACCGGGTGTGGTCACGCGGCCGTGGCCACCCTGACCTATGTCTACTCGGACTCGACCGCCGTGGTCGGTCCGCTGGCGACGAGCGCCGAGCCGCACTCCTACGACCTCTGCGAGCGCCACGCCGTCCGCCTCACCGCGCCGCGCGGCTGGGAGGTCGTGCGCTACGAGGGCGACTTCCCGTCCGAGCCGTCGGCCGACGACCTCACCGCCCTCGCCGAGGCCGTCCGCGAGGCGGGCCGGGCCGACCGCCCGCTGTCGGACCGGCCCGGCGACGGCCGCGCGCGCATCACCGCCGGGCAGGGCCTCGGGGGCGCGCTGCCGCCGCCCCCGGTGTCGCCGGCCGGGATGCCCAGCGCGCCGACGGGCCGGCGGGGTCACCTGCGGGTGCTGCCGGACCCCGCGTCCTCCTGAGCTGCCGGGAGGCCCCCGAAACCTGCGCGGCGGCAGCGTCACCGTTCGGCGGACAGGGCCGCCCGGCGGGCGCGGGCCCTCGGCTGGGGCCGATAGGCTCCCCGGCGTGGCTCAGGACACGGCGCCCGACCGCGCCCAGGTGATCGGCCAGGTCGTCAAGGCCTACGACATCCGCGGCCTGGTGGGCTCCCAGCTCGACGCGACGTTCGTGCGCGACGTGGGTGCGGCGTACGCGCGGCTGCTGCTCGACGAGGAGGCCCACGGCACCGGCAGCGGGCTGGGCGGGGGCAAGGCGGTCGTCGTCGCGCACGACATGCGCGAGTCGTCGCCGGAGCTCGCCGAGGCGTTCGCGGACGGGGTCACCGGGCTCGGGGTCGACGTCGTGCACATCGGCCTGGCCAGCACGGACATGATGTACTACGCCTCCGGGGCGCTGGAGATGCCCGGCGCGATGTTCACCGCGAGCCACAACCCCGCGACCTACAACGGCATCAAGCTCTGCCGGGCCGGGGCGTCGCCGGTGGGCCAGGACTCCGGGCTCGACGAGATCGCGGCGCTGCTCGACCGCGGGCCCGGCGAGGTCCTGCCCGACGAGCCGACCGAGCGCGGCTCGGTCACCCACCGCGACCTGCGCGACGACTACGCGGCGTTCCTGCGCTCGCTGGTCGACCTGTCGGGCATCCGGAACCTCTCGGTCGTCGTCGACGCGGGCAACGGCATGGCGGGCTACACCGTGCCCGCGGTGCTCGACCCGCTCCCGATCGAGGTCTACCCCCTCTACTTCGAGCTCGACGGCTCGTTCCCCAACCACGAGGCCAACCCGCTCGACCCGGACAACCTGCGCGACCTCCAGCGCGAGGTCATGACGCTCGGCCGGGTGGACGCCGGGCTGGCCTTCGACGGTGACGCCGACCGGGTGTTCCTCGTCGACGAGCAGGGCGACGCGGTCAGCCCGAGCGCCATCACCGCGCTCGTGGCGACGCGCGAGCTGGCCAAGCACCCCGGCTCGACGGTGATCCACAACCTCATCACCTCGCGCGCGGTGCCCGAGATCATCGACGAGAACGGCGGCACCGCCGTGCGGTCGCGGGTCGGGCACTCGTTCATCAAGGCCACGATGGCCGAGACCGGCGCCGTCTTCGGCGGGGAGCACTCGGCGCACTACTACTTCCGCGACTTCTGGCGCGCGGACTCCGGGATGCTGGCCGCGCTGCACGTCCTGGCCGCGCTGGGGGAGCAGGACCGCCCGCTCTCGGAGCTGATGGCGCAGTACTCCCGCTACGCGGCCTCCGGCGAGGTCAACTCCACGGTGGACGACCCGCGGGCGGTGATGGCGCGGGTCGAGCAGACGTTCGGCGAGCGCGACGGCGTCACCACCGACGACCTCGACGGCCTCACGGTGTCCCTACCCGCCACAGGAGATCAGGCTGGTTCCTGGTTCAACCTGCGCCCGTCGAACACCGAGCCGCTGCTGCGCCTCAACGTCGAGGCCGCCGACGACGAGGCCGTGGCCGCGCTGCGCGACGAGGTGCTCGCGCTCGTGCGCGGCTGACCCGACCGAGAGGAGACTGGTCACCATGCCGCTCGGTCTGGACCCCGACCTGCTCGACATCCTGGCGTGCCCCGCGCCCGACCACGGGGAGCTGCGGCCCGGCACGCCCGACGACCCCGACGCCGCGGCGCTGACGTGCACCGCGTGCGACCGCCGCTACCCGGTCACCGACGGGATCCCGGTGCTGTTGCTGTCGGAGGCGAGCGGGGGGCCGGCGGCGGAGCCGAACGACCAGAGGGGCTGAGGCGCGTGCTCGACGACGCCCTGCTCTCGGACGAGACGCGGCTGCTCGCCGCCGACCGCGACGGCGTGCTGCGCGCGGTCGCGACCGCCGGCGCCCAGGTGCGGGCCACCGCGCAGGCGGCGGCCGACGTCGGCCTGGAGCGCGAGCTGGCCGGGCTGCGCCCGCGCGCGCTCGTGCTGCTCACGCGGCCGGGCACCACGGAGTCGGCGTGCCGCCTGCTCGCCGCGCTACTCACCCCGACCGCCCCGCTCCCGGTGATCGTCACCGGCGTGGCGCCGCCGTGGCTCGGACCGCTCGACGTCGTCGTCGGCACCCACCGGGGCCGCGAGGGCGACCCGGTGGAGGCCGACGTCGCGGAGTCGGTGCACCGCGCCGTGCGCCGCGGCGCCCACGTGGTGCTCGGCGGCCCCGGGGAGGGCCCGGCCGCGGCGGCCGGGGCCGGCCGGGTGCTGGCCGTGACACCGCGGCTCGTGCTGGGCGTGCCCGGCGAGGACCTCGACGGCCTCGACACCGCCACCGTGCTGGCCACGGGGCTGGCGGTCGCGAAGGCGCTGGACCTGCTCGACCTCGACCTCGGGTCGCTCGCCGACCGGCTGGACGCCGAGGCCGAGCGCGACGGGCCGCGCGGGGAGGCGTTCGTCAACCCGGCGAAGAGCCTGGCGCTGCGGCTCGCGGAGCGCACGCCGCTGCTGTGGGGGGCCGACCCGGTCGCGGGCCTGCTCGCCGGCTACGGGGCGACGGTGCTGGCCACGCACGCCGGCGTGGTCGCCCAGGCCACGTCGGTGGCCGCGGCGAGCGCGCAGCCCGCGCTGCGGGCGCGCCTGCAGGAGGGCTCCGGGGAGGCGTCGATCTTCGCCGACCCCTTCGACGACCCGGCCCCGGCGGCACCGCCGCCGCGGCTGGTGCTGCTGGCCGTCCGCGAGGACCTCGCGGTGCGGCGGCTGGTGTCCGACGTCGGTGCCCGCCACCCGGGCGCGGACGTCCTGGAGATCGACGACGTCGACCTGGCCGGGGAGGGGGCGGTCCCGGACGCGCTGCGCGCGGCCGTGCTGGCCACCCGGCTGGACTTCACGGCGGTCTACCTCGGGCTCGCGCTGGGGGCGCGGGTCCCGGGTCCGGACGTCTGGACCAGCACGACCTAGGCACCCGCACCACCACACGACACGGAGGGGACTCGCGTGGAGGTCCTCAGGGGCAGCGTGCGCACGTACGCGTGGGGCTCCCGGACGCATCTGGCCGAGCTGCTCGGCGAGGAGGTCCCGTCGCCGCACCCGCAGGCCGAGCTCTGGCTCGGCGCCCACCGCGACGAGCCGTCGCGGCTGAACGGGACGGACGCCGGCGACCGCACGCTCGCCGACGTGCTGGCCGCCGACCCGACGGGCTCGCTCGGCCCGGCGCGCCGGCAGCGGTGGTCCGACCGGCTGCCCTACCTGCTCAAGGTGCTCGCGGCCGACGAGCCCCTCAGCCTGCAGGCGCACCCGTCGGCCGAGCAGGCCGCGGCGGGCTACGCCCGCGAGGAGGCGGCGGGGGTGCCCCGTACGGCGGCCGAGCGCAACTACCCCGACCCGCTGCCCAAGCCCGAGCTGCTGTGCGCGCTCACCGAGTTCCACGCGCTGGCCGGGTTCCGCGACGCCGCGCAGACGGTGCGGCTGCTGCGGGCCCTCGACGTCCGGGCCCTGGACCACCACACCGAGCTGCTCGCCGCGCAGCCGGACGCCGACGGCCTGCGCGCGCTGTTCACCACCTGGATCACGCTGCCCCAGCGCGCGGTCGACGAGCTGGTGCCCGCGCTGCTCGACGGCTGCGTCGCGCTGGTGCGCGCCCACGGGGAGTTCACCACCGAGGCCCGCACGCTGCTCGACCTCGGCGAGCGCTACCCCGGCGACGCCGGCGTCCTCGCCGCCCTGCTGCTCAACCGCGTCGTGCTCGCGCCGGGTCAGTGCCTCTACCAGCCCGCGGGCTCGCCGCACGCCTACCTGGCCGGTGCCGGCGTCGAGCTCATGGCGAACTCCGACAACGTCCTGCGCTGCGGGCTGACGCCCAAGCACGTCGACGTGCCCGAGCTGCTGCGCGTGCTCGACTTCGCGCCCGGCACCCCCACGCTCCTCCCGGGGGAGGGCCACGGCCCGGTGCGGCGGTACACGCCGTCGGAGTACTTCAGCCTCGCCCGCGCCGCGTTCTCCGGCGGTGGCGAGGGCGAGGCCGAGCTGGGGCTCGAGGGCCCGCGCATCGTCGTCACCGTCGAGGGCACCGTGCGGCTGCGCTCGCGGCGCGGCCAGACCCACGACGTGCCACGCGGGTCGGCCGCGTGGCTGCCGGCGTGCGACGGCCCGGTCACCGTCGCGCCGGTGGACGGGCCGGCCCTCGCGTTCGCCGCCGCCGACGGGCTGTAGGGGCGACGCGCGCTACCGTCACCCGCACCACCCGCCCGGTCCATCCCTGGAGGAGCCCCGTGTCCGCATCCGGAGGCGGCAAGGCGATCATCGCCGCGCTGGCGGCGAACGCCGGCATCGCCGTGGCCAAGTTCATCGGCTTCGCGATCACGGGTTCGTCGTCGATGCTCGCCGAGGGCGTGCACTCGGTGGCCGACACCAGCAACCAGGGCCTGCTGCTGCTCGGGCGCCGCACGGCCAGCCGCAAGGCCACCTCGGAGCACCCGTTCGGCTACGGGCGCGACCGCTTCTTCTACGCGTTCGTCGTGGCCCTGCTCATCTTCACGCTGGGCTCGGTGTTCGCCCTCTACGAGGGCATCCACAAGCTCACCGGCGAGTCCGAGGACCTCACGAGCCCGGTCGTGGCCGTCGTGATCCTCGTGGTCGCCATCGGCCTCGAGGGCTTCAGCTTCCGCACCGCGGTCAAGGAGTCGCGCGAGCTCAAGGGCGACCAGACGTGGTGGGGGTTCATCCGCACCGCCACCAACCCCGAGCTGCCCGTCGTGCTGCTCGAGGACTTCGGGGCGCTCATCGGGCTGGTGCTGGCCCTGCTCGGCGTCGGTCTGTCGGTGCTGACCGGCAACGTCGTCTTCGACGCCATCGGCACGATCTGCATCGGCGTGCTGCTCGGCGCGATCGCGATCGTCCTCATCGTGGAGACGAAGAGCCTGCTCATCGGCGAGGGCGTCAGCAACCGCACGGCCAACACCATCACCGGCGCGCTCGTCGGCGGTCCCGTCGAGCGGGTCATCCACCTGCGCACGCAGTACCTCGGCCCCGAGGAGCTGCTGGTCGCGGCCAAGATCGCGGTGTCGGCCTCGCTGCCGACCGAGACCGTCGCCGAGGCCATCGACCACGCCGAGGCCCGGCTGCGGGAGGCCGTGCCGGAGGCCCGGATCGTCTACCTCGAGCCGGACCTCGACCGCACCGGCTCCGACGCCGGGATCGACGAGTCGCTCGACCCCACACCCGGCTGAGCGGCGCAGCTCGTACCCCTCAACAGGTCACCCCAGGTGAACGCGCGGTCACCGATCCTGTCGTGTCCGTGCTCTCCGGACCTCACACGGGCGTAAGGTGCCGCCCGCACACGGGGGTCGTCCGCGATGTCCCCGGGCTCCGGCACACCGCGAGTGGGAGGGCTCCATGACGTCGACGGAACCACGGTCCGCCTTGTTCCGGACCAAGTCGGTCGAACAGTCCATCGCGGACACCGACGAGCCGGAGCACCGGCTCCGGCGGGATCTCAGCTGGATCGACCTGACGATCTTCGGCGTCTCCGTCCTGGTCGGCGCCGGCATCTTCACGATCACCGCCCGCGTGGCCGGCGACGTCTCCGGACCGGCGGTGTCGATCGCCTTCGTCATCGCCGCGATCGCCTGCGGGTTCGCGGGCCTGTGCTACGCCGAGTTCGCCTCGACGGTGCCGGTGGCGGGCAGCGCCTACACGTTCTCCTACGCCACGTTCGGCGAGTTCATCGCCTGGATCATCGGCTGGGACCTCATCCTCGAGTACGCGCTCGGCGCGGCGACGGTGGCCAAGAGCTGGTCGAAGTACCTCGGCCAGGTCTTCGAGGCGGTCGGGCTGCCGGGCTCGGCCAAGGTGGACATCGGGATCACGACGTTCGACTGGGGCGCGGTGCTCGTCATCGCGGTGCTCACCGTCGTCCTGGTGCTCGGCATCAAGCTCTCCAGCCGTGTCAGCGCGATCCTCACGATCACCAAGGTGCTCGTGGTGCTGTTCGTCATCGTCGTGGGCGCCACGTTCATCCGCTGGGCCAACTACTCGCCGTTCATCCCGCCGGCGGAGGCGCCCCAGGAGGGCGGCTCCGGCCTGGACTCCTCGCTGCTCTCGCTGATCTTCGGTAGCGACGGCAGCACCTACGGCGCCTTCGGGCTGCTCGCCGGCGCGTCGCTCGTGTTCTTCGCCTTCATCGGCTTCGACGCGGTGTCCACCACCGCGGAGGAGACCAAGAACCCGCAGAAGGACCTCCCGCGCGGCATCCTGGGCTCGCTGGGCGTGGTCACCGTGCTCTACGTGCTGACCGCGCTCGTGCTGACCGGCATGGTCAGCTACACCCAGCTCAAGACCCCGCCGGGCACCGACGACACGGCCACGCTGGCCACCGCCTTCCAGATCGTCGGCGCCGGCTGGGCCTCGACGATCATCTCGGTCGGCGCCCTGGCCGGCCTGACGACCGTGGTCCTCGTGCTGATGCTCGGCCAGAGCCGGGTGTTCTTCGCGATGAGCCGCGACGGCCTGCTCCCGCGCGGCCTCGCGCGCACCGGCCGCTTCGACACCCCGTCGACGATCACGGTCATCATCGGCGTGCTGTGCGCGATCCTGGCCGGCTTCTTCGACGCCACGGTGATCGAGGAGATGGTCAACATCGGCACGCTGTTCGCGTTCGTGCTGGTGGCGATCGGCACCTGGGTGCTGCGGGTGAAGCAACCGGACCTGCCCCGCACCTTCGTGGTCCGGGGCCTGCCGATCGTGGCGATCCTCGCCGTGGTCTCGTGTCTCTGGCTGATGATCAACCTGACGGCGGAGACCTGGATCCGGTTCATCGTCTGGATGCTCATCGGCGCGGTCATCTACTTCACCTACGGCAAGAGCCACTCCGTGGTCGGCCGCCGGGAGCGTGGCCTCGAGAAGCCGGCCGCACGCCCGACCCAACCGATGTAGCGCGTCCACGGGAACACGACGAAGGGCCCCGTCCGGTCGCCGGACGGGGCCCTTCGTCATGCGGGTCAGGCCTTGGCGGGCGCCTGGTGGCCGGCGAACTTCTCGCGCAGCGTCTTCTTCGAGAACTTGCCCGTCGAGGTCTTGGGAACCTCGTCGATGAAGACGACGTCGTCGGGCACCTGCCACTTGGCCACGCGCGACGCGATGTGCTCCAGCACGGCCTCGCGGGTGAGCTCCACCCCCTGCTTGGGCACGACGCAGGCCAGCGGGCGCTCGGACCACTTCTCGTCGGGGATGGCGATGACGGCCGCCTCGGCCACGCCCTCCATCGACATGATCTCGTTCTCGAGGTCCACCGAGGAGATCCACTCGCCGCCGGACTTGACCAGGTCCTTGGTGCGGTCGACGAGCTTGACGTAGCCGTAGCGGTCGATCACCGCGACGTCCCCGGTCTTGAGCCAGCCGTCCTCGGTGAACTGCTTGCCGCCGTCCTCGTTGCGGTAGTACGACGCCGCGATCCACGGGCCGGCGGCCTGCAGCTCGCCGGAGGTCTCGCCGTCCCAGGGCAGCACCTCGCCCGTGTCCGGGTCGCAGATGCGCAGGTCCACCAGCGGCGAGGGTGTGCCGGCCGTCGCGCGGACGTCGGCGAGCTCGTCGTCGGACAGCCCGTCGTGGACGCTCTTGAGGACGCCCGTGGTGGCGATGGGGCTGGTCTCGGTCATGCCCCAGGCCTGGGTGATCGGCAGGCCGATCTTCTGGCGCCACGCCTCGGACAGCGACTTGGGCACCGCCGAGCCGCCGCAGAGCAGCAGGCGCAGGTCGGGCAGGTCGCCCTCGGAGAGCTCGGGCAGCACGCCCATCCAGATGGTCGGGACGCCCGCGGTCACGGTGATCCGGTGGTCGCGCAGGATGCCGGCGATGGCCTTCGGCGTCATGTTCGGCCCCGGCATGACGAGCGAGGACCCGGCGAACACCGCCGCGTACGGCGTGCCCCAGGCATTGGCGTGGAACATCGGCACGATCGGCAGCAGGACGTCGCGCTCGACCAGGCCGGCGACGTCGGCCATCAGCACGGCGATGGAGTGCAGCACCGTCGAGCGGTGGGAGTAGACGACGCCCTTGGGGTTGCCGGTGGTGCCCGAGGTGTAGCACATGGCCGCGGCCTGGTTCTCGTCCGCGATCTCGAAGCGGCCCTCGTACGGCTCCACCGAGGAGAGCAGCTCCTCGTAGTGCACGATGCGCTCGTCGTCGGGGATCTCGGTCTCCGCGCCGTCCTCGATGACGATCACCTTGCGGACCGTCGTCATCTCGTCGACGTGCGGCCAGAACTGGCCGAACAGCGACCGGTCGACGAAGACGACCTCGTCCTCGGCGTGGTTCGCGATGTAGATCAGCTGCTCGGTGAAGAGCCGGATGTTCAGCGTGTGGAGCACCCGCCCGCTGCACGGCACCGCGAAGTACAGCTCGAGGTGCGCCGGGCTGTTCCAGCAGAACGTGCCCACGCGGCCCTCGGCCGAGACGCCGAGGGTGTCCAGCGCCGCCGCGGCGCGCCGCACCCGCTCGGCCCAGGTGGCGTAGTCGCTGCGGTGCACCGTGCCGCCCGCGCCCACGCCGACGATGGGCTTGTGGGCGAAGAGCTGCTCGGCGCGGTGGAACACGTGGGGCAGGGCGAGTGGGTAGTCCTGCATCTGTCCGAGCACGTCCGTGGCCTCCTGAGCTCTCGTGTGGTTCCGATCACGCATATTACGGACCGAACGCCCGATCTCACCCTCTCGCCGCGGTCGGCGCCCGCTCCGTCACCCCGCGTGGTCGAGCGGTGTGACCCGGGAGACGCCCCGTGCCGGACCCGGGCGACGACCTGCGCAGACGCCGCCCCACGCGCCCGCGCGGGGGCGCGTCGCGGTTGACCGGGTATGGGCCCTGTGTTTGCCTTGGTGCACGGCATCGATCGCACACCTCGTGCGAACGGAAGCTGTCGAGTGGCGCTGCAACGGACCCCGCGGGTCCGCCACGCTCGGCAGTGGTCCGCACCATCGCAAGGGCGCCTGCAGATGGTGGTGAACCGTGCTCGGCAGTCCGTGACCTCCCGGTGTGTCCCGTCCACCGGTCGAGACACACCCCGTCACGGCCCGCGCCGCGGTCCGCCACCGAGACACCCGAGAAGACGAGGAGTCATGACGAACGCAGTGGGCACCGTCACCGAGAAGTACGCCGAGAAGAACGGCATCGACTTCGCCGTCGCCGACCTCGCGGAGGCCGACTTCGGGCGCCGCGAGATCCGGCTGGCCGAGCACGAGATGCCCGGCCTGATGGCCCTGCGCCGCGAGTACGCCGAGGCCAAGCCGCTGCACGGCGCGCGGATCTCCGGCTCGCTGCACATGACGGTGCAGACCGCCGTGCTCATCGAGACGCTGGTGGAGCTCGGCGCCGAGGTGCGCTGGGCCTCCTGCAACATCTTCTCCACGCAGGACCACGCGGCCGCCGCGGTCGTCGTCGGCCCCCACGGCACCCCCGAGGAGCCCAAGGGCATCTCCTGCTTCGCCTGGAAGGGCGAGACGCTGGAGGAGTACTGGTGGTGCGCCGAGCAGATGCTCGCGTGGAAGGATGCGGACACCCGCGGCCCGAACATGATCCTCGACGACGGCGGCGACGCCACGATGCTCGTCCACAAGGGCGTCGAGTTCGAGAAGGCCGGCGTCGTCCCCAGCGTCACCGCCGAGGACCCGGCCGAGTACCAGGTCGTGCTCGCCACGCTGCGCCGCTCGCTCGAGGAGGACCCGCAGCACTGGACGAAGGTCGCGTCCGGCATCAAGGGCGTCACCGAGGAGACCACGACGGGCGTCCACCGCCTGTACGAGTTCTTCAACGACGACAAGCTGCTGTTCCCGGCGATCAACGTCAACGACTCGGTCACCAAGTCGAAGTTCGACAACAAGTACGGCTGCCGCCACTCGCTGGTCGACGGCATCAACCGCGCCGTCGACGTGCTGATCTCCGGCAAGAAGGCCGTCATCTGCGGCTTCGGTGACGTCGGCAAGGGCTCGGCCGAGTCGCTGCGCGGCCAGGGCGCCCGCGTCACGGTCACCGAGTCGGACCCGATCTGCGCGCTCCAGGCGCTCATGGAGGGCTACGACGTCAACGTCCTCGAGAACGTCATCGAGGAGGCCGACATCGTCATCACGACGACCGGCAACAAGGACATCGTCACCCTCGACCACATGAAGCGGATGAAGCACCAGGCGATCCTGGGCAACATCGGCCACTTCGACAACGAGATCCAGGTCGAGAAGCTGGAGAAGTCCGGCGCGACGAAGATCAACATCAAGCCGCAGGTCGACGAGTGGCGCTTCGAGGACGGCCACTCGATCATCCTGCTCTCCGAGGGCCGGCTGCTGAACCTCGGCAACGCCACCGGGCACCCGAGCTTCGTCATGTCGAACTCGTTCTCGAACCAGACGATCGCCCAGATCGAGCTGTTCACGAAGAACGACGAGTACCCGCTCGGCGTCTACCGCCTGCCCAAGCACCTCGACGAGAAGGTCGCGAAGGTCCACGTCGAGGCGCTCGGCGCGGAGCTGACCAAGCTCACCAAGGAGCAGGCCGAGTACATCGGCGTCGACGTCGAGGGCCCGTACAAGCCGGATCACTACCGCTACTGAGCTGCGCGCCAAGCAGATGCGGCAGCTGGTGCTCCTCCGTCGCACCACCTACCGACCTGCGGCGCCACTGGCGTCACCGGCTGTGGTGATCGCGTTCTGACCGAAGGGCCCCCTCGCTCGATCCGTTCGAGCGAGGGGGCCCTTCGCGCGTTCCCGACACCCCGCGCGGAGATCACCAGGTCGAAAGGCACTTCCGGGCACCCCTGGGGCGTGCTTTTCGCCCTGGTGATCTCGTCGTCGGGGTGGTCCGCGAGAGATCACGGGCACCGGGTGCACCGGTCGGTGCGCGGCGAGGTGGCTGAGGTGCCCGTGATCTCCGGCGACGGGCGCGCGACGGTCGCCCGCGTTCCGTCGAGGGGCGCCCCTCGCCCGTCTACCCGAGCGAGGGGGCCCCTCGCTCGTTTCACGGGGCCCTGTCTAGGTTTCCCGCGTGGGCGCGATGGTGGCCGTCGAGGGGCTCGACGGCGCGGGCAAGGCGACGCTCGTCGCGGCGCTCGCGGACGCGGCCCGGGCGCGCGGGGCCACGGTGCGCACGCTCGCGTTCCCCCGCTACGACGCCGACGTCCACGCCGGGCTCGCGGGGGAGGCCCTGCACGGGGAGCACGGCGACCTGCGGGGTTCGGTTCACGCCATGGCCGTGCTCTTCGCCCTCGACCGCGCCGGCGCGGCGGACGAACTGCGGGCCGCCCGCGACGCCGCCGACCTCGTGCTCGTCGACCGCTACGTCGCCTCCAACGCCGCGTACGGCGCCGCCCGCCGCGGCGAGGACGCCGACGGGGCGTTCGTCGCGTGGGTGCGCGCGCTCGAGGTCGGGCGCCTCGGGGTGCCGGCGCCCGACGCGCAGGTGCTCGTCCGCGTGCCCGGTGAGCTCGCCGCGCAGCGGGTCCGCCACCGCGCGGCGGCCGACCCGTCGCGCACCCCCGACGGCTACGAGTCCGACGCCGCGCTGCAGGCGCGCTGCGCCGCCGTGTACGACCAGCTGGTCGACCGGGCCTGGCTCGCCCCGTGGACCGTCGTCGGGGCGGACGAAGGGCGGGCAGCGCTCACCCGAACGGCGGAGTCCTGGGTCGCCGAACGCCTGTCAAGTGGTTCGTCCGGCGATATCGCCCCCGGATCGTCGGTGAGAAGTGACACCATTGAGACATGAGCTCTCGGATCCTCGTGGTGGACGACGACGCCTCGCTGGCGGAGATGCTGACGATCGTCCTCGAGGGCGAGGGCTTCGAGACGACGGTGGTGGGCGACGGGACGTCGGCCCTGCCGGCCCTGCGCGAGAGCGCGCCCGACCTGGTGCTGCTCGACCTCATGCTCCCGGGCATGAACGGCATCGACGTCTGCCGGGCGATCCGGGCGGAGTCGGGGGTGCCGGTGGTCATGCTGACGGCGAAGACCGACACGGTCGACGTCGTCCTCGGGCTGGAGTCCGGCGCGGACGACTACGTGCTCAAGCCGTTCAAGCCCAAGGAGCTGGTGGCGCGCATCCGGGCGCGGCTGCGCCAGTTCCCGGCCGAGCCGGCCGAGCAGATGCAGATCGGCGACGTGACGATCGACGTGCCGGCCCACCAGGTGCGCCGCGACGGGCGCACGATCCCGCTGACGCCCCTGGAGTTCGACCTGCTGGTGGCGCTCGCGCGCAAGCCGCGGCAGGTGTTCACGCGCGAGGTGCTGCTCGAGCAGGTGTGGGGCTACCGCCACGCGGCGGACACCCGGCTGGTCAACGTGCACGTGCAGCGGTTGCGCTCGAAGGTCGAGGTCGACCCGGAGCACCCCGAGGTCGTGCTGACGGTCCGCGGCGTGGGGTACAAGGCCGGACCGCCCTGATCGGGGTGCCCCCGTGCTGACGGGCCTGCGCCGCCGCCTCGACCGGTTCACCGCCGAGCGGGTCGGCCAGGTCCGCGTGCTGTGGCGGCGCTCGATGCAGCTGCGCGTCGTGCTCTCCACGCTGGCGATGTCCGTCGTGGTCGTCGCCGTGCTCGGCCTCGTGCTGCAGACCCAGATCGCCGACCGGCTGGTGCAGGGCAAGGAGCAGGCCGCCCTCATCCAGGCCGACATCTCCCGCCAGGCCCTCGAGCGCGACCTCGCCCGCATCGACCCGGACCGCGACGGCGCCCAGGCCGTCCTCGACGACGTGCTCGACCGGCTCTCGACCCACGGTCAGGACTCCGGGTCCGACGGGCTGGCCCGCGGCTCCGACCCCACGAGCGACGCCGGCGCGTTCGACGCCGTGCTCATCGCGGGATCGGACACGGTCGGCGCGGTCCCCGGCGCGCTGCCCACCGTGCCCGGGGGCGCGAACGTCGAGGTCAGCGCCGGTCCGGCCGAGGTCATCCCGCCCCAGCTGCGCGCGCCGGTGCTGCAGGGCTTCCTGGCCACCAAGTACCTCACCGTCGCCTCGCGGGGCCAGGCCGCGCCGGTGCCGACGCTCGTGGTCGGCCAGCCGGTGCGCACCGCCGGGCGGAACCTGCAGCTCTACCTGCTGTTCCCGCTCTCGGCCGAGCAGCGCACGCTGGCCCTCGTCCAGAGCACGCTCGCGCTCGCCGCCGGCGTCCTGCTGGTGCTCCTGGCCGGCATCTCGTCGGTGGTGACGCGGCAGGTCGTGCGCCCGGTCCGCCAGGCCGCCGACGTCGCCGAACGGTTCGCCGACGGGCACCTCGACGAGCGGATGCCGGTGCACGGCGACGACGAGGTCGCGCGGCTGGCCGAGTCGTACAACGAGATGGCCGCGAGCATCCAGTCGCAGATCCGCCAGCTCGAGGAGTTCGGGGCGCTGCAGCGCCGCTTCACCTCCGACGTCAGCCACGAGCTGCGCACGCCGCTGACGACGGTCCGGATGGCCGCCGAGGTGCTGCACGCCCAGGTCGACCCGGACGACCGCACCGGGGCCCGCGCGGCCCAGCTGCTGGTCGACGAGCTGGACCGCTTCGAGGGCCTGCTCGGCGACCTCCTGGAGATCAGCCGCCTGGACGCGGGGATGGCCGAGCTGGGCCTCGAGCTGGTCGACGTCGGCGCCGTCGTGCGCCGCGCGGCCGAGACCGTGCGCCACCTCGTCGACGAGACCGGCACGCCGCTGCTGCTGGACCTCGTCGATCAGGGGGTCGATCAGGGGGGCGAGCCCGGCGAGCCGGTCCTCGCCGAGGTCGACCCGCGCCGCGTCGAGCGCATCCTGCGCAACCTGCTGGCCAACGCCATCGACCACGGCGAGGGCCGGCCCATCGAGGTGCGCCTCGCGGCCGACGACGGCGCGCTGGCCGTCGTGGTGCGCGACCACGGCATCGGCCTGCGGCCCGGCGAGGCCGGGCTCGTGTTCAACCGGTTCTGGCGCGCCGACCCCTCCCGCCAGCGCCGCAGCGGCGGCACCGGCCTCGGGCTCGCGATCAGCCTCGAGGACGCCCGCCTGCACGGCGGCTGGCTACAGGCGTGGGGCGAGGTCGACCGCGGCGCGGTGTTCCGGCTGACGCTGCCGCTGCGCCACGGCGAGCGCCTGCGCACCAGCCCGCTGCCGTTGCTGCCGGTGGCCGCCGCGCCGGCCGCCGCCGAGCCCGGCATCCACGACGCGGCGCCCACCACCGGCACGGCGCTGCCCCCGCCCGACGACGACGGCGACGGGGGCGAGGCCCACGACGCGGACGCCGCCCTCCCGGAGCCCGCCCCGCCCGCCGACCCGGGCTCCTCGTCGGTGGTCCGGTGAGCCGCACCCGGACCGCGCTGCCGCTGGTGCTGCTCGTGCTGGCGGTGCTCACCGGGGCCTGCGCGACCGTCCCCGGCTCGTCCGACGTCACCGTGCTGCGTCGCGTCGGCGACGCCGCGGAGCCCACCGCGCCGCCCGGCCCGGCCCGCGACGCGGGCCCGCTGGAGACGGTGCGCGGCTGGGTGCTCGCGTCGGGCGCGACCGCGGAGCGCCACCAGGCCGCCCGGGCGTTCCTCACCCCGCAGGCCGCCGGGACCTGGGACGACGGCGCGGCGCCGGTCGTCGTCAACGACCAGGTCGACACGGTCTTCGGTGACGCCCCGACGCCCGCGGGTCAGGCCTCCGTCCGGATCCGGGCCACGGCGCTCGGCGTGCTCACCCCGGAGGGCGTGTTCGTCGCCGGCGTGCGGCCCGTCGAGGTGGAGGTCGGCCTCACCGAGCAGAACGGTGGGTGGCGGATCAGCTCGCTGCCCACCGGCACCATCGTGCGGCGCTCCGACCTGCGGGCGAGCACCCGGCCGGTGCGCACGTGGTTCCTCGACACCCAGCGCGCCGGGCCGGTCTCCGACCCCCGCTACCTCGCGACCAGCCCGTCGCGCTCGGTCCCGACGCGCACGATGCAGTACCTGCTGTCGGGGCCGTCGGAGGCGCTGGCCGGCGCCGCGGTCAGCGCCCTGCCGGCGGGGACGACCCTGGCCTCGGACGTCGCGCTGACCCCGGAGGGCACGGCCGTCGTCGACCTGTCCCGCACCGGCCCCCTCGACGACGTCCGCCGCCGGGAGATCGCCCAGCAGGTGGCGTTCACGCTGGCCGGCATCGGCGTGGAGCGGGTGCGCCTGCTCGTCGACGGGCAGCCGTTGCTGCCCGCGACCCCGGAGATCGGTGTCGGTGACGTGCTCGCCGGGCTGCCCCCCGAGATCGCCCGGCGGCCCGACCTGCCCGTCGACCCGGTCGGCGGCGGGTCGGGGGCGGCGGACCTGCCGGTGCTGGTGGCCGACGGGGGCCGGCTGCGCCTGCTGTCCGGCGAGCCCGCGGGCGGCCCGGCGGGGCGCGGCACGTACCGGGCGGTGTCGGCGTCGTCGAGCGGGGCCGGCGACGTCGCCGTGGTGGCCGAGGACGGCCCGGGCGCCGCCCGCGCGCGCCTGCTCACCGGACCCGGCGGCGCCGAACTGACCCCCAGCGGGATCGAGGGCCGGTCGTTGGCCCGGCCGTCGTGGACCCCGGACGGGACCGAGGTGTGGTCGGTGGTCGACAGCACCACGGTGGTGCGCGCCGCACGGGACCGGCCCGGCGGGTCGGTGCGCCCGCTGCCGGTCGACGCCTCCGGGCTCGCCGCGGCGGGGGTGCTCGCCCCGCCCGGGGCGCCGGGGACCCTGGCGGCGCTGCGCGTGTCGCCCGACGGCTCGCGGCTCGCGGTCGTCGCGTCCGGGCGGGTGTTCGTGGCCGCGATCGCCCGCGACGGGGCCGGCGGCGCCCGGCTCGGCTCGGTCACCCCGCTGCGCCCGGAGTCGCTGGACCAGGTCCTCGACGTCGGCTGGACGCGCACCGACCAGCTCGTCGCCGTCGGCAACCGCGCCGACCGCCCCGCCACGCTGGTCTCGGTGGACGGGCTGGACCTCGAGCCGCTGCCCACCACGAACCTGACACCGCCGGTCACGGCCGTGGCCGCGAGCCCCGCGCGTCCGATCGTCGTCGCCGACCAGGGCGGGACGTGGACCCTGCCGCTGGGCGGCAGCGCGTCGAGCGGGGACGTCTGGCAGGCGGTGCCGGGCTTCGCCGCGGGGACGGTGCCGGCCTACCCGGGCTGAGCAGGGCCGGCGGCCGTCCCCATCGCCCGGATGCGTCCCCGGGCCCGGCGGCGGTGCTCGCCCCGCGGGTCCGCGCGGCGTCACGCTGCCGGGGTGGACCCCTCGCCCCTCGGTGCCGGCCTGCTCGCCCTCGCCGACCTCCTGCTCCCCGCCCCCTGCCCGGGGTGCGGCGAGCCCGGTGAGCGCTGGTGCGCGGCGTGCCGGGAGCGGTGGCGGCACCCGGCGCTGCTCGACGTGCCCGGGCTGCCCCCGGTCCTCGCGCTGGCGCCCTACCGGGGCAGCGCGCGCGAGGTCCTGCTGGCCTACAAGGAGCGCGGGCGCTGCGAGGTCGCCCGCCCGCGCGCGGCCCTGGTCGCCTGGGCGCTCCGCGCCGGCGCGGTGCCGCCGGCGGCGATCGTGCCCGCGCCC
>NZ_BAABHO010000025.1:515-82296 GCF_039542135.1 Actinomycetospora chlora | reverse complement strand
CCCGGGTCCGGGAATTTTCTCCGCGACCCCGCCGTCACCGACCGTGACGCGTCAGTCGTCGTCGTCCCGGTCGCGCAGGCCGCCCTGCGCCGCCTCGGTGGCGGTCACGATCTGGACCGACCCGAACGCGCCCCCCGCGTCGACGGTCACCGGGCGCTCGCTCGGCGCCCCGGGCGGCACCCGGCACGCGTCCTCGCAGCGGATGCTGCCGAACACCAGGTAGCCGCTCTGCTGGACGACCGTGCCGTCGGGGACGACGACCTCGGTGGAGCCGAAGAGCGACGCGACCTCCACGCGCTCCTGACCGGCCGCCACGGGCACGACCCGGCTGCCGAAGACCGCGAACCCGTCGTCGGCGCCGGTCACGCGGGTGCCGCCGAAGACCACGGCGCCCAGCACCACGATCGGCACGACCACGCGTCCGAGGCGGTGGAACCAGGGCTGCTGCTGCCGGGCCGGCGCGACGGGCGTCGCCGAAGCCGGGGCGGGAGTGGCCGGCTCCGGGGCGTTCGGCGCGGGCAGGTCGGCCACCAGGGCGTCGAGGTCGCGCTGCACGCGCGCCGCGAAGCACTGCCGGCTGCGCTCGTCGTACTCGGTGAGCGTCAGGACGCCGTCGTCGAGCGCGGCGCGCAGCCGGTCGTCGGTGGCACGCCGCTGCCGGTCACCGATCCGGATCTCGGGCGGCTCGGCGGTCACGCGGACCATCCTGCCCGGTCACCCCGAGCGACGGGCGACGAGCAGGGCCCGGTCGTCGGGGTCGTCGGCACGGGCGATCGCCGCGTCGAGCGCCCGGTCGGCCTCGTCGTCCCGGCCGAGGCGGCGCAGCAGGTCGGCGCGCACGGCGTGCAGCAGGTGGTAGCGGTCCAGGCGCTCGGCGAGCTCGTCGACGATCACCAGCGCCGCGGCCGGGCCCTCGGTCTCGGCCAGGGCCACCGCCCGGTTCAGCGCCACCGTCGGGCTCGGGGTGAGCGCGAGGAGCTGGTCGTGCAGGGCGACGAGCTGGGCCCAGTCGGTGGACGCGGCGTCCGGCGCGGAGACGTGGACGGCGTTGATCGCGGCCTGGACCTGGTAGGGCCCGGGCCGGCCCCGGCGCAGGCAGCGCCGCACGAGGTCGAGGCCCTCGTCGATCAGCGCCCGGTCCCAGCGCGCGCGGTCCTGGTCGGCGAGCAGCACCCGCGAGCCGTCGGGGGCGGTGCGGGCGGGCCGGCGGGCCTCGCTGAGCAGCATGAGCGCGAGCAGGCCCAGCACCTCGGGCTCGTCGGGCATGAGCTCGGCGAGCAGGCGGCCCAACCGGATGGCCTCGGCGGCGAGGTCGTCGCGGGTGGCCGTCGCGTGGCCCTCGGTGAAGACCAGGTAGACGACGGCCAGGACGCCGGGCAGGCGGTCGGGCAGGTCGGCGTCGCGGGGGACGCGGTAGGGGATGAGCGCGGCACGGATCTTGTTCTTGGCGCGGACGATCCGCTGCGCCATCGTCGCCTCGGGCACGAGGAACGCCCGGGCGATCTCGGGCGTCTCGAGTCCGCCGAGCAGGCGCAGCGTCAGCGCCACCCGCGCGGGCAGGGCGAGCGCGGGGTGGCAGCAGGTGAAGACCATGCGCAGGCGGTCGTCGTGCACGGGTCCCTCCTCCGCCGGCTCCTCGGGCTCCTCCGGGGGCGGCTCCTCGCGGGCCGCGCGGGCCTCCTTGTCGCGGCCGACCGCGTCGCGGCGCAGCCGGTCGAGCGCGCGGCGCCGCGCGGTGGTGACGATCCAGCCGCCCGGGTTGGGCGGGACGCCGTCGGCGGGCCAGCGGGTGAGCGCGACGGTCACCGCGTCCTGCACCGCCTCCTCGGCGAGGTCGATGTCGCCGAGCGTGCGCACGAGCGTCGCCACGCACCGGCCGTACTCCTCGGCGAAGATCCGGGAGATCTCCGCCGAGGAGGGTGCGGTCGTCACGGCGTCCAGTGGAACGGCCGGACCTCGATCGGCAGGCCGACGGCGTCGGTGGAGCGCCGGCCCCACGCCAGCGCCGCGTCCAGGTCGGGCGCGTCGATGATCGTCAGGCCGCCGACGTACTCCTTGAGCTCGACGAACGGGCCGTCGGTGACCAGGACGTCGTCGCCGCTGCGGCGCAGCACCGTCGCGGTGTCCGGGGCCTCGAGGCCGCCGGAGAACACCCAGACCCCGGCGTCCTGCATGTCCTGCTGGAGCTGGGCGACGCGGCCCATGATCTCCTGCATCTCGGTGTCGGACGGCGGCTCGCCCTCGGTGGGCGTGAGGACGCTGAGCAGGTAGTGGGCCATCGGGGTCTCCCTCGTCGCGGTGCGGGCCCGGCGCCCGCACACCCCTCCACGAACGGCGCCCGGGCCGATCGACAGGGTCCGGCGAAGAATCTCCTAGCGTCGCGACACGTCGTCGACCGCGGTGAGCACGGCGGTGCGGGCGGCGTGCCACCCACGGCTGGCCCACCACCCCGCGGACACCGCGCGCCAGAACAGTCCGGCGACGGGCCGGACGGTCGTGCGGAGGAGCGGCGCGGCTGGCTCGGTCATCGCCACCACGTGTACCAGCTCCGGCCGACCGTCCGGGCCGGGACGACGCCCGTGCCGAGGTGTGCAGCGACCGTTCAGGGCGTGTCCGAGATGGGAGACAACGGTGTCCGGAGCGTCGCCGCCGCGCCTTGACACGGGGGAACGGCCCGCAGGACATTCGCTGGTCCTACGACGTCGGGACGGGAGCGGCGATGTCCTGGAACCTGCGCGGCCGGTACGTCGAGACGTGCTCGTGCGAGCTGATGTGCCCCTGCAACCTGTCGTTCGACCACGGCGCCACGTACGACTTCTGCCGGGCGAGCCTCGCGTTCGACATCACCGAGGGGTCGATCGAGGGCACCGACATCGCCGGCCGCAAGGTGGTCATGATCATCGACACCCCGAAGGTGATGACCGACGGCAACTGGCGCGTCGGGGTGTTCGTGGACGACCAGGCCGACGACTCCCAGTTCGCGCAGCTCGCCCGCGTGTTCGGCGGCCAGCTCGGCGGCCCGATGGCCGGGCTCGTGCCGCTGGTCGGCGAGGTGCTGGGCCCGGAGCGGGCGAGCATCGAGATCGACCACGACGGGCTGCGGCACACGGTCGCCGTGTCCGGCGGGATCGACTTCGAGATCGAGGACATCGTCCCGTTCGGGGTCGAGACGGGCGAGCCGGTGCGCTTCGCCGGCATGTTCCACCCCGTGGCGTCCGACCTCGTCATGGCCGAGGCGCGGCGCTCGCGCATCGACGCCTTCGGCATCGCCTACGAGGGGAAGACGGGGGTGTCGCACGCCGACTTCTCCTGGGCGGCCTGAGTGCGATGACGCTCGAGGACGGGCGACCGGCCACCGACCAGGGCCCGCGCCCGGCACTGCGTGCCGCCCGCACGCGGCTCGGTCTCGTCGCCGTGCTGCTCCTGCTCGCGGCGCTCGGGTGGTGGTGGACCGCGGCGCAGATGCGCGGGATGGACGCCGGCCCTTGGACCGCGCTCGGCGGCTTCGCCTGGTTCGTCCTGCTGTGGGTCGTGATGATGGCGGCGATGATGTTCCCGTCGGTCGCGCCGACGGTCGCGTTGTACGCCCGCATGACCCGGGGCCGCACGCCGCTCGCGTCCACCGCGTTCACCGCCGGGTACCTCCTGACGTGGACCGCGGCCGGCGTCGTGGCCTGGCTCCTGGCGCAGGCCGTCGGCGGTCTCGCCGGGGGCTCGCTCACCTGGGACGCCGGGGGCCGGGTGCTCGCGGGCGCGGTGATCGCGTTCGCCGGCGTCTACGAGCTCACGCCGCTCAAGGACGTGTGTCTGGGCCGGTGCCGCAGCCCGCTGGGGTTCCTGCTCGGCTCGTGGCGCGACGGCCCGGCCGGTGGCCTGCGCATGGGTGTCCTGCTCGGCGCGTGGTGCCTCGGCTGCTGCTGGGCGCTCATGCTCGCTCTGTTCGCCCTCGGGGTGATGAGCCTCGTGTGGATGGCGTTCATCGCCGTCCTCATCGCCGTCGAGAAGACCGCGCCGTGGCGCGCGGTCGTCACCTGGGGCACGGCCGTGCTGCTGGTCGCCCTCGGTGTGCTCGTGCTCGTCGCCCCGGGGGCCGTGCCGGGCCTGACGATCCCGGTCACGCCGGCGGGGATGCCGGGGATGCCGGGGATGTGAGGTCGCGGGTGAGGCCGTGCAGCAGGAGCGTCGCGAGCGCGTCGTAGGCCTCCGCGTCGCCGAGCCCCGTCGCGCCGGCGACCCGGCGCTGCTGGACGGCGACCATCGTCGAGGTGATCACCTCGGCGGCGAACGCCGTCGGCACGTCGTCGCGGAACGCCCCGGCCGCGACGCCCTCGGCGATGAGCTCGCCGACGCGACCCGCGGCGGCGCGGGTGTTGCGCGCGTAGACGTCGGCGGCGGGCGGGAAGGCGGCCAGGTCGTCCATGAAGCGCGGGGACGCCGGGGCGAGCTCCGCGGCGACGGCGCGCAGGTAGGCCTCCAGGCGTCGGGTGGGCTCGCGCTCCGCGGCCACGGCGGCCTCGACGTGGGTGGTGGCGCGCTCGAAGAAGTGCACGACCGCCGCCCGCACCAGCTGCTCCTTCGACCCGGCCAGCGCGTAGAGCGTCCGCTTCGAGCAGCGCAGCCGGCCGGCGACGTCGTCGAGCGTGAGGTGGGCGAAGCCCTCGGCGAGCAGCAGGGCGACGAGGGCGTCGAACAGCTCCGAGTGGCGCGCGGCACCCCGGCGCGTCGGGGTCGGGGCGGTCACGGCCCTACCCTAGCGACACCCGCATCGGTACTCTAGGACCGACTTCAGTACCGATAGGAGCCACGCGATGCCGGTCGACCGTCTGCTGCCCACCCAGGAGGCCGAGGACCTCCTCGAGCTCACCCGCGACCTCGCGGACAAGGAGCTCGCGACGCGGGTCGAGGAGCACGAGCGCGCGGAGACCTACCCCGAGGGCCTGTTCGCGACGCTCGGGCAGGCCGGGCTGCTCGGCCTGCCGTACCCGGAGGAGGTCGGCGGCGGCGGTCAGCCGTACGAGGTCTACCTGCAGGTGCTCGAGGAGCTGGCCGCGCGGTGGGCCGCGGTCGCCGTGGCCACGAGCGTGCACTCGCTGTCGTGCTTCCCGCTGTTCACCTTCGGCACCGAGGAGCAGAAGCAGCGGCTGCCGGAGATGCTCGGCGGCGACGTGGTCGGCGGCTACTCGCTCTCCGAGCCCCAGGCCGGGTCGGACGCCGCGGCGCTGCGCTGCAAGGCGGAGAAGGTCGACGCCGGCTATCGCATCACCGGCACCAAGGCGTGGATCACCCACGGCGGCCGGGCCGACTTCTACGCGCTGTTCGCGCGCACCGGGGAGGGCTCGCGCGGCGTCTCGTGCTTCCTCGCGCCCGGGCAGGCCGAGGGCCTGTCCTGGGGGAAGCCCGAGGAGAAGATGGGCCTGCACGCGGTCCCGACGGCCACGGCGAACTGGGACGGCGCGGTCCTCGACGCCGACCGCCTCATCGGCCGCGAGGGGCAGGGCCTCGAGATCGCGTTCTCGGCGCTGGACTCCGGCCGCCTCGGCATCGCGGCCTGCGCCGTCGGCCTCGCCCAGGGCGCGCTCGACGCCGCCGTCGAGTACGCCAACGAGCGCACGACGTTCGGCAAGAAGATCGTCGACCACCAGGGCCTGGGCTTCGTCCTGGCCGACATGGCCGCCGCGGTCGACTCGGCCCGCGCGACCTACCTCGACGCCGCGCGACGCCGCGACCTCGGCCGCCCGTACTCGCGCCAGGCCAGCGCGGCCAAGCTCGTCGCGACCGACAACGCCATGCGCGTCACCACCGACGCGGTGCAGGTGTTCGGCGGCTACGGCTACACCCGCGACTTCCCGGTGGAGCGCTACATGCGCGAGGCCAAGATCATGCAGATCTTCGAGGGCACGAACCAGATCCAGCGCCTCGTCATCAGCCGCGGCTTCGCCCGTGAGGTACGTGCGTGATCTTCCGAGCTATAGCTCAGAAGATCACGCACGTAGGACTCAGCCACCCCAGGTGACCTGGCGGAGGCCGTGGCGGTCGGGCGGGCCGGGCTGGGCGGCGCCGTCGGGGGAGACCGGCGAGCCGTGCGACGTCCCGGACTCGCGCGCCTCGCTCTGGTCGCCGCCCGACGGGGTGGCGCCGGCGTCGAGCTCGGCGAGCCGGGTGCGCAGCACCTCGATCACGGGCATGCGTGACGAGTGCGCCTGCTCGTGGTCGAGCAGCCCCTGCACGTCCGCGCGCTCCAGCGAGCGGATGCGGTGCTTGACGGTGTCGACCGTGGCGTGGTCGAAGTCGGGGAACTGCGGTGTGTCGGCCACCGTGACCTCCTGCGGACGGGGCCGCAGGGCTACCCGGTCAGGCCGCCGACGCACCCTCCTCCTCCGGGGGTGTGGCGGGGGGCGCCGCGAGCGAGCGCGACACCCGCTTCTTGACCATCCAGCCGATCGTCGCGCCGGCGACCAGCGCCACGATCAGCCCCACATAGGAGAAGCGCTTGAGCCAGGTCTCGGCGACGATCCCGAGGAAGTAGATCGCGTAGACCGTCCCGATGGTCCACAGCGCGCCGCCGATGATGTTCGCCGGCAGGAACTTCGCGTACGGCATCCGCAGCGCCCCGGCGAGCGGGCCGGCGAGGATCCGCAGGATCGCGATGAACCGCCCGATGATCACCGTCAGGACACCCCAGCGCGCGAACGCCCGCTCGGCCAGGGCGAGGTGGGACGGCCCGAAGTGCTTGGGGAAGCGCCGCCCCAGCCGCTGCAGCAGCCCGATCCCGTAGCGGTGCCCGATGCCGTAGCCGATGGAGTCGCCGATCACTGCGCCGGCGAGCGCGGCCAGCGCGACCCACAGCGGCGACACCGCGAGCTCGTGCCGCGAGGACAGGAGGGCGGCGCTGACCAGCACCACCTCGCCCGGCAGCGGCACGCCGAGGCTCTCGATGCCGACGACACCCGCGACGGCGAGGTACACCGCCAGCGGCGGGATCGTCATCAGCCAGTGGTCGATCGCCACGTCGGGGCCTCTCGTGTCGACGTTCGGGGTCGCCCCCGATCCTCGCGATGATGACCCACGGTGGCGCCCCGGGGCACCCCGGCGTCCGTTTTGCGACCGCGGACGGCCCCATCGGCTACCGGCCGTGAGCTACTCGCGGCGCAGCGTCCGGCTCCGGCCCCGGAACTCGGCGATCACCTGGCCGTCGCGCGGCCGGCCGAGGGTCACGTCGTAGACGCCGCTGCGCCCGAAGGCGACCCGCTCGGTCGCGATCGCCTCCAGCACGTCTCCGGTCATCGCCGACGCGACGAACACGATGTCGGCCGCGGCGGCCACCGCCACCGGCCCGGGGCTGTTGCACGCGCAGGCGAACGCGGAGTCCGCGAGCAGGAACAGGTAGCCGCCGTGGCACATGCCGTGCCCGTTCACCATGTCCTCGGTGACGGTCATGGTGAGCCGCGCCCGGCCGTCGACGGCCTCGTGCAGCTCCATGCCGAGCTTGCGCGACGCCGCGTCGTCGTCCCACATGCGCCGGACGGCCGCGCTGATCACTGGGCCGACCTCACCCACGCTTCGCCACCAGCGTCAGCACGTCGTACTTCGCCACCGGCTCGCCGTCCCCGTTGACGACCTCGGCGTCCCAGCGCACCTCGCCGTACGCGGCCGACGCCCGCGGCGAGATGTCCTTGGCCGTCAGCGTGATCGTCAGCTCGTCGCCGAACTTCACCGGCGTCAGGAAGCGCAGGTTGTCCACCCCGAAGTTGGCCAGCACCGGCCCCGGGGCCGGGTCGACGAACAGGCCCGCCGCGAACGAGACGACGAGGTAGCCGTGGGCCACGCGCTCGCCGAAGAACGGGTTCGCCGCCGCCGCCTCGGCGTCGAGGTGGGCGTAGAACGTGTCGCCGGTGAACTCGGCGAAGTGCTCCACGTCGGACTCGGTCACCCGCCGCGGTCCGCCGACGACGGTGTCGCCCGGGCGCAGGTCCTCGAGGTGCTTGCGGAACGGGTGCTCGTCGGTGACGGTGCGCGCGCTGCCCGGCACCCAGCGCCCGGTGATCGCCGACAGCATGTCCGGGCTCGCCTGGATCGCCGAGCGCTGCATGTGGTGGGCGACGCCGCGCAGCCCACCCATCTCCTCGCCGCCGCCGGCGCGCCCCGGTCCGCCGTGCACGAGCTGCGGCATCGGCGAGCCGTGGCCCGTCGACTCCTTCGCGTCGCCGCGGTCGAGCACGAGCAGTCGCCCGTGCCACGGCGCAACGCCGAGCACGACCTCGCGGGCGACGTCGGGGTCGGCCGTCACCACCGAGCCGGCCAGCGAGCCCTGCCCGCGGGCGGCGAGCTCGATCACCTCGGCGGTCGACGAGTAGGGCACCACCGTCGACACCGGCCCGAACGCCTCGACCTCGTGCACCGCCGCGCTGTCGGCCGTCGCGCGCAACAGCACCGGGGACAGGAACGCGCCGCGCTCGGCGTCGGCGCCGCGCACGTCGACCTGCTCGGGGTCGCCGAACACCACCTCGGCGGCGTCGGTCAGCGACTTCAGCGAGCGGCGCACCTCCTCGCGCTGCTCGAGCCCGGCCAGCGCGCCCATCGTCACGCCCTCGGCCGACGGGTCGCCGACGACGACCTCGGCGAGCTTCCCCCGCACCGCCTCGACCACCGCGTCCGCCTGCGCCGCGGGCACGAACGCGCGCCGGATCGCCGTGCACTTCTGCCCGGCCTTGACCGTCATCTCGGTGACGAGCTGCGACACGTACAGGTCGAACTCCGGGGTCCCCGGCGTCGCGTCCGGGCCGAGGATCGAGCAGTTCAGCGAGTCGGCCTCGGCGGTGAAGCGGACCGCGCGCGCCGCGAGCACCGGGTGGGTGCGCAGCTGGCGCGCCGTGGACGCCGAGCCGGTGAACGACACCAGGTCCTGCTCGGTGAGGTGGTCGAACAGGTCCCCGGTCGAGCCGGCGAGGAACTGCACCGACCCCTCCGGCAGCAGCCCGGAGTCGACGATCAGCCGCACGAGCTCGGCGGTGAGGAACGCCGTCGGCGTCGCCGGCTTGATGATCGTCGGGACGCCGGCCAGGAACGCCGGGGCGAGCTTCTCCAGCGGGCCCCAGCAGGGGAAGTTGTAGGCGTTGACCTGCACCGCGACACCCTGCAGGGGCGTGTACACGTGCTGGGCGACGAACGTCCCGCCCCTGCTCAGCGGGGCGAGGTCGCCGTCGAGCCACGGGCCGGAGGCGGGCAGCTCGCGCTTGCCGAGCGACGCGTAGACCTGCAGCACGCCGATGCCGCCGTCGACGTCGAACTTCGCGTCACCCTTCGTCGCGCCGGTCCGCGCCGACACCGCGTAGAGCTCCTCGCGGTGCTCGCGCAGGTGGCCGGCCAGCGCCTTGAGCAGCGACGCGCGCTGGTGGAACGACAGGGCGCGCAGCGCCGGCCCACCGGTCCGCCGCCCGTACTCGGCGACCGCGGCCATGTCGATGCCGTCGGTGGCGAGCCGGCCGATCTCCTCGCCGGTGACGGCGTCGGTCATCGGGCGGCCCTCGACGCCGTCGGGGGTGACCCACCCGCCGCGGACGTAGCTGGCGAAGACGCTCATGCGAGAAGGGCTCCTACACGTCGTAGTCGACGGTGACCTCGTCGGACACCGGCAGGGCCTGGCAGGTCAGCACGAACCCGGCGTCGACCTCCTCGGGCTCGAGCGCGAAGTTGCGGCGCATGCGCACCTCGCCGGCGGTCACCTGCGCGCGGCAGGTCCCGCAGACGCCGCCCTTGCAGGCGAACGGCAGGTCCGACCGCACGCGCTGCGCGGCGTCGAGGACGGGCTCGGTGCGGGGCAGGGTCAGCACGCTCGCGCGGCCATTGAGCACGACCGTGACCGCCGCGCCGCCGGCGTCGTCGACGACGTCGTCCTCGGCCCGGTGCACCTCGGGCGGCGGCTCGTCCACGTAGAACAGCTCGCGGTGGACCCGCTGCCGGGGCACGTCGAACGACCCGATCACCTCGGTCGCCGCCTCGACCATCCCGAGCGGGCCGCACAGCCACCAGTGCGCGACGTCGCCGACCGGCACCAGCGCGCCGATCAGCGTGCGCAGCCGGTCGGCGTCGAGCCGGCCGTTGACCAGGTCCGACGCGGTGGGCTCGCGCGAGAGCACGTGCACGAGCTGCAGCCGCGGGCCGTAGCGGTCCTTGAGGTCGGCGAGGTCCTCGCCGAACATCACGGTGTCGCTGCGGCGGTTGCCGTAGAGCAGCGTGACGTGGGTGTCGGGGTGCGCGGCGAGCACGGTCGCGGCGATCGAGAGCACCGGCGTGATGCCCGACCCGGCGGCGACGAGCACGTGATGGGTACCGAGCGAGCCGTCGTCCGGAGGGGTGAACCGGCCCTGCGGCGGCCCCACCTCGATCTCGTCGCCCGCGGCGAGCCGGTCGACCAGCCACGTCGAGAACAGGCCGTCGTCGACGCGCCGCACGCCGATCCGCGGCGCGGCGCCCTCGGGCGCGCAGATCGAGTAGGAGCGGCGCTCGTCGCCCGAGTCGGTGGCCAGCCGCAGCGTCAGGTACTGCCCGGCGCGGAAGCGGTAGTCGTCGGCGAGGTGGTCCGGGACGTCGAACGTCACCGCGACCGCGTCGTCGCAGAGACGCTCGACGCCGGCGACCCGCAGGGTGTGGAAGCCGGCCGCGCGGGCGGCGGCCCGCTCCGGGGCGGGAGCGCTCATCAGATCTCCTTGACGTGCTCGAACGGCTCGGCGCACGACCGGCAGCGACGCAGCGCCGTGCAGGCCGTCGGCCCGAACCGCGAGGTCTCCTCGGTCTCCGGCGCGCCGCAGCGCGGGCAGCGCACGAGCCGTGACGGCGGGGCGAGCGTCAGCGGCACCGGGCCGCCGACCTCGCGCGGACCGATGCGGTCGGGCGGGGCGACGCCGGCCTCGGCGAGCTTGCGGCGGCCCTCGTCGGAGATCCAGTCGGTGGACCACGGCGGGCTGAACGTCGTGCGCACCTCGACGCGCTCGTGCCCGGCGTCGTGCAGGGCGCGGCGCAGGTCGTGGCGCATCTCGTCGAGCGCGGGGCAGCCGGAGTAGGTCGGGGTGAGGGTGACGACCACCGTGCCGTCGTCGGTGGTGTCGACGCCGCGCAGGACGCCGAGGTCGGCGAGCGTCAGCATCGGCATCTCGGGGTCGACGACGCGCTCGGCGGCCGCGCGGGCGTGGGTGAGGGCCGTGTCCGTCATGGTCACCACGTCGCCTCCGGGTGCGCGCGGGCCAGCGACTGCATGAGCGCGAGCAGGGTGCCGAGCGCCTCGGTGTGCACGCCGTCGCGGCCGCCGCGCCCGCCGACGAGGCCCACGGCCGGACGCTCGGGGCGGGTCAGGGTGGCCGTCGGCAGGACCTGGTCCAGCACGGCGTCGACCTCGGCGCGCAACCCGCCCGGATCCACGGCGACGCCGGCGTCGGCGAGGCGGCGCTCGACGGCGTGGGGCAGGAACAGCTCCTCGACGAACGGCCACACCGCGTCCAGGCCCGCCTGCATGCGGACGTGCGAGACCTCGGTGCCGTCCCCGAGGCGCAGCACCCACTGGGCGGCGTAGTCGCGGTGGTAGGTCAGCTCTTTGACCGCCTTGCCGGCGACGGCGGCGAGCACGGGGTCCCCCGAGCCCGTCAGCCGCTGCATCAGTGCGAGACGCCACGACGACAGCACGAGCAGCCAGGCGATCGTGCGGCCGAAGTCGCCGAGGTCGGTCTCGACGAGCGTGACGTTGCGGAACGCGCGGTCGTCGCGGAAGTAGGTCAGGACGTCCTCGTCGTCCTGTGGCAAGGGTCCGGCTCCGCTCCGCTGCGCGTCCCACGGCCCCGCCCGGAACGGCTCCGCCGCGCCCAGGTGGCCGGCGCGGGAGAGCAGCACGCGGGCCTGCCCGAGCAGGTCGAGCGCGATGTTCGCGAGCGCGACCTCCTCCTCGAGCTCGGGCGCCTTCGTCGTCCAGCCGGCCAGGCGCTGGGAGGCGATCAGGGCGTCGTCGGCGAGCATGAGGCAGTAGGCCGCGAGGTCCTCGCGGTCGACGCCCTCGGGCGCCGGGGCGTCGATCTCGGCGGTGCCGGCGTCGAACCCGGTGCCGAAGGCCCAGCGGCCGTCGTCGTCGGCGGTGGCCAGGGCGTCGTAGACGTTGCCGTCAGCTCCGCTGCGCTCCGTACCGGGGACGTTCTCGTCGTCCGTCTCGTGGTGGCTGCTCATCACAGGTGCGGAACGTCGTCGGGGATCTCATAGAACGTGGGGTGGCGGTAGACCTTGTCCCCCGAGGGCGCGAAGAACGGGTCCTTCTCGTCCGGGCTGGACGCGGTGATCGCGTCGCCGCGCACCACCCAGATGCTCACGCCCTCGTTGCGCCGCGTGTAGAGGTTGCGGGCGTTGTGCAGCGCCATCGTGTCGTCGGGGGCGTGCAGCGACCCGACGTGCACGTGGTTGAGCCCGCGCTTGCCGCGCACGAAGACCTCGTAGAGGGGCCACGTCGCCTTCGGCGTGGTGCCCTCGAAGCGCGGCTCGCCCTCGACGTGGGCGGTGACGTCGTCGGCCATGCTCATGCCGCCACCTCCTTCGCGGCCTGCTTCGCGGCGTACGCGCTCGCGGCGTCGCGGACCCACTGCCCGTCCTCGTGGGCGGCGCGGCGGTTCTGCAGGCGCTGGGCGTTGCAGGGCCCGGCACCCTTGACCACCTGCATGAACTCGTCCCAGTCGATGTCGCCGAAGTCGTGGGCCTGCCGCTCGTCGTTCCAGCGGAGCTCCGGGTCCGGGAGCGTCACGCCGAGGGCCTCGGCCTGCGGCACCGTCATGTCAACGTAGCGCTGGCGCAGCTCGTCGTTCGTGTGGCGCTTGATCCGCCAGGCCATCGACTGCTGGGTGTTGGGCGAGTCGCCGTCGGCCGGGCCGAACATCATCAGCGACGGCCACCACCAGCGGTCCACCGCGTCCTGGACCATCGCGCGCTGCGCGTCGGTGCCGGCCATCAGCGTGCGCAGGAGCTCGAAGCCCTGGCGCTGGTGGAACGACTCCTCCTTGCAGATGCGCACCATCGCCCGCGCGTAGGGCCCGTAGCTGGAGCGGCAGAGCGGCACCTGGTTGACGATCGCGGCCCCGTCGACGAGCCAGCCGATGACGCCGATGTCGGCGAAGGTCAGCGTCGGGTAGTTGAAGATCGACGAGTACTTCTGCTTGGAGTCGATGAGCTTCTCGGTGAGCTCGGAGCGGTCGACGCCGAGCGTCTCGGTGGCCGAGTAGAGGTAGAGCCCGTGGCCGGCCTCGTCCTGCACCTTGGCCAGCAGGATCGCCTTCCGCCGGAGGCTGGGCGCCCGCAGGATCCAGTTGCCCTCGGGCTGCATGCCGATGATCTCGGAGTGGGCGTGCTGCGCGATCTGGCGGATCAGCGTCTTCCGGTAGCCCTCGGGCATCCAGTCGCGCGGCTCGATCCGGCCCTCGGCGGCGACGGTGCGGTCGAACTGTGCCTCGAGTGCCGCCTCGGGGTCGCGGGTCTGGTCCTCGGTCACCGTCATCGGTGGCCCCCTCCGTACCGAATGTTCGTTCGGTTGTGATGGTGACGCACGGACGGCCGCTTCCGCAACCGGCGAACGGCTAACGGCGCGGACCGTCCTCGGTGGGGTCGAGGCCGGGGTGCACGCCGGCCGTGAGCCCCTGCGCGGCGGCGACGCGCTGCAACAGCGCGACCAGGGTGGCGCGCTCCGCCGGATCGAGTCCGCGCAGGAACTCGTCCTCGTCCTGCTCGGCGACGTCCTCGAGCCGGACCAGCAGCTCGCGGCCCGACGGCGTGAGGAAGAGCGCGTGGGCGCGGCGGTCCGTCGGGTCCGGTCGTCGCTCGGCGAGGTCGCGCGCCTCGAGGTCGTCCACGAGGGCGACGACCGCGCTGCGGTGCAGTCCCAGCGCGGTCCCGAGCGCCTGCTGGGACCGGCCCTCGTGCGCGGCGAGCAGGCTGAGCATCCCGACGTGCCGCGGGTGCAGGCCGAAGGCCGCGAGACGGTCGGCGAAGCGCCGGTGCCGGTGCGTGCCGAGCTGGGTCACCAGGAAGCCGGCCCGGCGGTGGAGTCGCGGTGCGGTGATGCTGTACTCCCACGATTGTTCGTGCTATGAACTGTTCTAAGCACAGCGTACTGCTCGCGCCGGGAGGTGGGACCCGTGACGTCCCGTCCGCAGACCACCGTCCTGCTGCACGGTGAGCAGACCGGGGACCTCGTGTCGGTGACGGAGATCGTCGTGCCGCCGCGAAGTCCCGGCCCGCCGCTGCACGTGCACGGCTTCGACGAGGCCTTCTACGTCCTCGACGGGGAGCTGCTCTTCCGCGTCGACGACGTGGTGGCGTCCCGCGGAGCGGGGGAGGTCTGCTTCGCGCCGCGTCACGTGCCGCACGCGCTGGCCAACCGCTCCGACGTGCCCGCCCGCTACGTGCTCGTGTGCACCCCGGCGGGCTTCGAGCGCCACTGGGCCCGCCTCGCCGCCGCGGCCGCGGGCGTGGAGCCGCCGGAGTGGGCCCTCGCGCCCCCGCCCGAGGTCACGGTCGTCGGGCCGCCGATCGGCGGCCCGGACGGGGACCTCACGACCCGTCGATGAGCTCGTCGAGGGTGACGTAGAGGCCCGGTTCGCCGGTGCGCTCGCTGCGCTCGACCGCGGCGCGGGCGCGGGCCGCGATGCGGGAGATCTCCTCGGCCGCCACGACGCGCGTCTGCAGCACGGTGCCGTCGGCGTCGGTCAGCGTGACCGCGACGAGGCCGGTGTCGGGCTGCTCGGAGAACTCCAGCGGCACGTCGCCGAGCCTAGAACGGGCGTCGGCGGGTCGCAGGAGCCTGCGCGAGGAGGCCCTCGAAGGCCATCCGGTCGACCTCGGCGACGAGGTCCTCCACGGGGACGCGGCCCGGCCGGTACCACTCGACCAACGAGTTGACGATCCCCGAGAGCAGGCGGGCGTCGACGGCCGGGTCGAGGCCGGCGCGCAGCTCCCCGGCGGCCGAGGCGTCGCGCACCAGGGCGGCGATCGCCGCGTCGAACTCCCGGCGGCGCCCGAGCGCCCACCGCTCGGTCTCGGTGTTGCCGCGCAGGCGCAGCAGCAGCGTGACGTGGGGCAGCTCGGCCACCAGCACCTCGACCTGGCGGCGCACGATGTGGCGCAGCCGGGCGAGCGGGGAGCCGGTGGTCGCGGCCGGCTCGTCGAGGATGCCGAACAGGCCGTCGAGCGCCCGCTCGAGCGCCGCGCGCAACAGCGCCTCCTTGCCGCGCACGTGGTGGTAGAAGGACGACTTCGTGATCCCGGCCGCGGCCGAGAGGTCTTCCATGCTCGTGGCGTCGTAGCCCCGCTCGTTGAACACGCGGGCCGCGACCTCGACCAGGCTCGACGTGTCGTAGGCCGGACGGCCCCGCCGTGTCCCGAGCGGCGTCCCCGTCGGTGGGTCACCCTCGCGGGCCGGGGGACGGGCGTTGGTCACGGACGGCAATGTACGGCTCCACCCCGTGTCCGTGGGCGCCGCGGGCCGGATCCCGTGCTGGCGCCGCGGGGGCGGGACGCCGCATCCTTCGTCCTGGCCGGTGGGCGGTGTCACTGCTACCGTCGCCAGCCGACCGAACGATCGTTCGACTGCGATAAGCGCAGCGTGGCCCGAAGGTGCTCGATGACGACGCTGGACACCCTCCACGACCTGGCGCCGGCCGCGGACGCCGGCAACGCCACCCGGACCGTCGGGGCTCCGTTGCGGCGGGCGCTCGCCACGGGGCGCGACCGCACGGCCGTGGTCTGCGGCGAGCACACCGAGACCTACGCCGAGCTCGCCGACCGCGTCGCGCGGCTCGGGTCGGTCCTGACGGGGCTGGGCCTGCGCCCGGGCGACCGCGTCGGTGTCCTCGGCGCCAACTGCCACCGCTACCTCGAGCTCTACCTCGGCCTGCCCAGCCACGGGCTGGTGATCGTCCCGCTCAACGTCCGGCACACCGCGGCCGAGCGCACCTACGCGCTGCGCGACGCCGGCGCCCGCGTGCTGTTCGCCGACCGGCAGCTCGACGGCCTCGACCCGGACCTGCGCGTCGTCGACACCACCACCGAGTACGAGACGCTGCTGGACGGGGCCGAGCCGGTCGCCCCGCTGCGCGCGCCCGCCGAGCACGACCTGGCCGGCATCTTCTACACCGGCGGCACCACCGGCGCGGCCAAGGGCGTCATGCTCAGCCACGGCAACCTCGTCGCCAACGCCTTCCACTTCATGGCGTGCTGGCCCTTCACGCCCGACACCCGGTGGCTGGTCGTCGCCCCGATGTTCCACGCCGCGGGCACCATCGGGGCGCTCGCGACGATCTGGGCCGGCGGCACGCAGGTGATGTGCCCGGCGTTCACGCCCGAGGGCGTGCTCGACCTGGTCGAGCGCCACGGTGTCACCGCCACGCTGGTCGTCCCCACGATGATGGACGCGCTCGCCGCCGAGCAGTCCGCGCGCCCCCGCACGGTGGCGACGCTGCGCTGGCTCTCGCACGGCTCGTCGCCGGCGGCGGTGGAGCTGCTGCGGCGCACCCACGCGGCGTTCCCCGACGCCGAGATGCTGCACATCTACGGGCTGACCGAGACCTCGCCGATCGTCACGCTCCTGCCCGGCGAGCAGCACCTGCTCGACGCCCCGCAGGCGCGTTCCTGCGGGCGGGCGGCGGTGGGCGTCGAGGTGGTGGTGGTCGACCCCGCCGACCGCACCCCGCTGCCGGCCGGTCTCGTCGGCGAGGTGCTCATCCGCGGCGCCAACGTCACCGCGGGCTACTGGAACAAGCCCGACGAGACCGCGGCGGTGCTGCGCGACGGCTGGTTCGCGTCGGGCGACCTCGGGCTGCTCGACGAGGGCGGGCACCTGTTCCTCGTCGACCGCGCCAAGGACATGATCGTCTCCGGTGGCGAGAACGTGTACAGCGCGGAGGTCGAGAACGCGCTGTTCGCGCACCCGTCGGTGGTCGAGGTGGCGGTCTTCGGGGTGCCGCACGAGCGCTACGGCGAGGCGGTGCACGCCGTCGTGGTGCTGCGCTCGCTGCCCGACGACCCGGACGCCTTCGCCGCGGAGCTCGTGGCCCACTGCCGGGCGACGATCGCGGGCTACAAGGTGCCGCGCAGCATCGAGACGCGCGTGGAGCCGCTGCCCAAGTCCGGCGCCGGCAAGATCCTCAAGCGCGAGCTCCGCGCGGTGTTCTGGGCCGAGCGCGAGTCCCAGCTGACCTGACCTCCCACCGCAGCGAACGGCCTGCTCGCTGCGTCGAGGCGGACAAAGTCCCCATTCGCTCACGGACGGCCTGCGCCCGGCGCGGGGCCGGAGCACGATCCCCGGCGTGCGAGGACGCAGCGGTCGGTGGGTGGTCCTGACGGGTGCTCTCGTGGCGGCGCTGGCGCTGGCCGCGTGCTCGTCGGGGCCGTCGGCGGGCGGACCGGCGCCCACGGCCGCGCCGGCGCCACCGGCGACCGTGGCGCCCTACCCGCCGCCCGAGGTGCCGGCGTCCGGGGCCGGGCTGGTCCTGCCGCCGGTGGCCGGCCAACCGGCGCCGACGGTCGCGCCCTCCGGCGGCGTGCGGCCCGGCGCCGACTGGACGACCTACCACGGCGACGCCACGCGCGACGGCTACGTCCCGTCGGGCCCCGACCCGGTCTCGCCCGCGCTCGCCTGGCAGACGCCGCTGGACGGCGCGGTCTACGGCAGCCCCGCGGTGGTGGCCGGCGAGGTCGTGGCCGCGACCGAGGGCGGCTCGGTCTACGGCCTCGACGCGGCCACGGGAGCGGTCCGCTGGCGCACGCACCTCGCCGATCCCGTTCCCGGGTCCGCCCTGCCCTGCGGCAACATCGACCCGATCGGCGTCACCGGGTCGCCGGCCTTCGACCCGGCCACCGACCAGGTGTTCGTGGCCACCACCGAGGCCGGCGTCCACCACCAGCTCTACGCGATCGACCCGGCCGACGGCGCCGTCCGCAGCAGGCGCGACGCCGACGTCCCCGGCGTCGACCCGGCGACCCACCTGCAGCGCGGCGCCCTGCTCGTCTCCCGCGGCACCGTCTACGTCCCCTACGGCGGCAACTACGGCGACTGCGGGCAGTACCGCGGCAGCGTCGTCGGGCTCCCGACGACCGGCACCGCCGCGCCCACCTCGTTCGTCGTCCCCACCACCCGCGAGGCGGGCATCTGGGCGGCGTCCGGACCGGCGGCGCTCCCCAACGGGGACCTGGTCCTGACCACCGGCAACGGCGAGGCGACCTCGGGCGACTGGGACCACAGCGACTCGGTCCTGCGCCTGTCGCCGGCCCTGGCGCTGGTCGACGGGTTCGCCCCCGCCGGGTGGGCGCAGGAGAACTCGGTGGACGCCGACCTCGGCTCCATGGGTGCCGTCCTGCTGCCCGGCACCCACCTCGTGCTGACCGCCGGCAAGGGCGGCGGGATCTTCCTCGTCGACCTCACCGCGATGGGCGGCGTGAACGGGCAACGCGCCCGCCTCGACGGCTGCGAGGCCTACGGCGGCGGTGCCGCGGCCCCGGTGCAGGGCGGCGGCGCCGTCGCCTACCTGCCCTGCGCGTCCGGCCTCCGGCAGTTCCGCGTCGGCGCGGACGACGCGCTCGCTGCGGGCTGGACGGCGCCGTCGCAGGTCACGGGCTCCCCGGTGATCGTGGGGACGACGGTCTGGTCGCTGCAGCAGGACGGCGCGCTCATCGGGCTCGACGCCGCGACCGGCGCCCAGCGCGCGACGGTCTCGGTCGGCGACGCCACGCGCTTCGCGACCCCGGCCGCCAGCGGCAACGCCCTCTTCCTGCCCACCAGCCGCGGGGTGTCGGCGGTGCGCCTGGCGCCGTAGGCGGTGCGACGTGGTTGAAGCGTGACCTACACCACCCTACGGTCGGTTCGCGCGGGGGACAGTGACACCACACTGCGGGAGGCCGACGTGCCGGAAGCAACCATCGTGCTCGTCCACGGAGCCTGGGCCGACGGCTCGAGCTGGAGCCTCGTCGCCCCGGAGCTGCGGCGCCGCGGGCTCGCGGTCCTCACGCCGCCCAACCTCCTGCGCGGCGTCACCACCGACGCGCCGTACGTCACCTCGCTCGTCTCGCAGCGCGTCACCGTTCCGGTGGTGCTGGTCGGCCACTCCTACGGCGGCTTCGTCATCACCCACGCCGCGGCCGGCGCCGGCGACGTCCGCGCCCTCGTCTACGTCGACGCGTTCATCCCGGACGAGGGGGAGACGGTCTTCCAGATCCTCGGCGGCTCCGGCTCCGCGCTCGACGTCCCGGACCCGACGACCGTCCTCGACCTCGCCGGCTACCCGGGCGCGCCGGAGGGCGACGTCGAGGCGTTCCTCAAGCCCGCGACGGTCCACGGGTCGTTCGCCCAGGACCTGCCCGAGGCCGACCGCGAGCTGATCGTCGAGAGCCAGCGCCCGATCACGCTGAGCGCGAACCTCACGCCCGGCGGCGAGCCCGGGTGGCGGTCGCTGCCGAGCTGGGCGGTGGTCGGTACCGAGGACAAGGTGATCCCGCCGGACACCCAGCGGAAGATGGCCGAGCGGGCGGGCGCGACGATCACCGAGGCCCCCGGCTCCCACGTCTCGATGGTGTCCCACCCGCAGGTCACGATCGACGCGATCCTCGCCGCGGTGGAGGCCACCGCCTGACCGGGCGTCAGGTCGGCGGCGCCACGGGCCGCCCGTCGGCGGTCCAGGCGCCGACGCCGCCCTCGAGGTGGGCGACGTCGGTGTAGCCCAGGGCCTGCAGGCTCTGCGCGGCCAGGGCCGAGCGGCCGCCGCCCGAGCAGAAGCAGATGACGCGCCGGGCGGCGTCGAAGCCCTCGACGTGCATGGGCGTACCCGGGTCGGCGGCGAACTCGAGCAGCCCGCGGGGCACGGGCGTCGCGCCCGGGATCGTCCCGGCCGCCGTCTCGTCCGGCTCCCGGACGTCGACCAGCAGCGGGGCGCCCTGCTCCTGCTCCGCGGCGACCTGCGCCGGGGTCAGGCCCTCGACCTGGGCCCGGGCCGCCATCACGAGATCGCGCGCCGACGCCATCTTCTCGCCTCCTGGGGATGATCGGATCACCGCGGCGGACCCTGCCACCCGGCGCCACCGGCCGGAAGATCCCCGGATCAGTGTCCGACGAAGGTGGGCTTCTCCTTGGCCAGGAAGGCCTCGACGGCGTTGCGGTGGTCGTCGGTCGCGGCCAGGCGGGACTGGGCGGCGCCCTCGTGCTCGAGGATCGTCGGCAGCGACGAGACGGTGCCCAGCGCGATGGCGGCCTTGATCTCGGCGTAGGCCCGGGTCGGGCCGGAGGCGAGGCGGCGGGCCAGCGTCAGGGCCTTGTCGTCGAGCTCGTCGGCGGTGACGACCTCCCGCACGACGCCCCAGTTGCGCGCCTGCTCGGCGGTGAAGGTGTCGCCGAGCATCAGCAGGTCGGTGGCCCGCGACGCGCCGACCGCGTGGGCGAGGGTGGCCGACAGGCCCGAGTCGCCGCCGAAGCCGATGCCGGCGAAGGCCGTCGCGAACCGGACGCCGGCCGCGGCGAGGCGCAGGTCGCAGGCCAGGGCGAACCCCAGGCCCGCGCCGACGCACGTGCCGCCGACCGCCGCGACCACGGGCTTCGGCATCGTCGCCAGCGCCGAGGTGATGCGGTTGTAGTGCTCGGGGACGGTGCGCATGGCGTCCGGGTCGCCGGACCGGAGCGTCTCGGCGTGCTCGCCGAGGTCCTGCCCGACGCAGAACGCGGGACCGGCCGCGGCGAGCACGACGGCCCGCACGGCGGTGTCCTGGCCGACCTCCTCGAGGGCGTCGCGCAGGGCGACCTTCAGCTCGGTGGTCAGCGCGTTGCGACGGTCCGGGCGGTTCATCCGCACCGTGGCCACCGCCGCCTGGTCGTCACGGGTCACCACGACGGCGTCGCTCGTCATCGAGCACTCCTCTCCTCGTCCCGGCGCCCGATCATGCCGTGCGCGCGACGAGGGTGACCACCGGCGGGCGGTAGGGCGCCATCACCGGGGCGACCGCATCGAGCGCCGCCCGGCGCAGCGCGGCCCGCTCCCCGGCGGACAGCCCGGCCAGCCAGGCCGCGACGTGGGCCTGGCCGAGCCGGTAGTCGACGAGGTCCTCGGCGCGCTCCACGCCGACGTCGGCGGGTCGCTCGGTGACGTCGACGACGACCAGCCCGGCGGCCCGGGCCGCGGCGCCCATCGTGGGGGCGCTGCCGAGCTGCGGGGCCTGCACGGTCGTCAGGTGCGCGTACCAGCCCGGCGGGGTGAAGCCGGCGTCGGCGACGACGGCGTCGATGCGGTCGCGCACGGCCCGGTGCGCGGTGGTCGCCGCCGCGACCGTGGCCAGGACCGCGCCGCCGCGGCGGACGACGCGAGCGAGCTCGGCGAGCGCCGCGACCGGTTCGTCGACGTGGTTGAGCGCGAAGGCGGCGACGGCGTCGTCGACCGCGCCGTCCCGCAGCGGCAGCGCCTCCAGCGCCCCCACGACGGCGGGCGGGCGGGCCGGCGCGTCCCGGGCGAGCATCGGCCGCGACCGGTCGAGGGCCACCGGCCGCGCGCCCACCGTCCGCAGCGCCGCCGAGGCCAGGCCGGTCCCCGCGCCGGCGTCGAGCACCCGGCGACCGGCCAGCGGGTGCGGCGTGGCGGCGACCAGCTGCGTCGCCAGCGGCCCGTAGACGCGCGCCGCGCCGGTCGCCCATCCCGCCGCCGCGGCGGCGTACCGGTCCTCGCTCATGACCTCACCGTTCCCTCAGAGTCGCCACAGAGGTGCGTCACGGGCGATCACCAGCATGGTCGGCGACAGGGTGACCGCCCCGAACGGCCGCCCCCCGCGAACCACGAGGAGAACGATCGATGGACCTCCGCCGCCTGCCCGTCCTCGCCGGGCCGGTGCTCGCCGGACTGCTCGTCCTCGGCGGCTGCGCGGGCGCGCCCGACGCGGCCGCCCCGACCGCCACCGCGGCCCCCGCGGCGGCCGCTCCCGCGAGCGGCGGCCAGGCCCCCTGCACGACGCGGATGCGCCCGGGTGCCGGGAACACCGGCGGGCTGACGCTCACGCCCGAGGCGCGGGAGGAGATCGCGCGGCTGCAGCAGGGCGGGCAGGCCGGCTCCGCTCCCGACCCGGCGCTCGCGGCCCGGCTCGCCGACGCCGCCGACCGCGTCGGACGGGCCACCCGTCCCTGCGCCGACCGCTGACCTCCGACGCTGACCTCCGACGACCCGGGTCCCGCGGCTCTCCTGGCACGATCCGCGACCATGAGCGAGCCGTCCCCCGACCTCCTCGTCGTCGACGACGACGCCGACGTGCGCACGTCGCTCGAGCGGGGGCTGCGCCTGGAGGGGTTCGCGGTCCGCTCGGCCGAGGACGGGCCCGGGGCGCTGCGGGCGGTCACCGAGCGCGTGCCCGACGCCGTCGTGCTGGACCTGGGGCTGCCGGGCATGGACGGGGTGGCCGTCGTGACCGCGCTGCGGGCCATGGACCACGACGTTCCGGTCTGCGTGCTCTCGGCCCGCGACACGATCGACGACCGCGTCGTCGGCCTCGAGGCCGGCGCCGACGACTACATGGTCAAGCCGTTCGCGCTGCCCGAGCTCGTGGCGCGCCTGCGGGCACTGTTGCGCCGCGGGGGCACCAGGGCCCCGGAGCCGCTCGGCGAGGTGATCACCGCCGGGCGGCTGCGCGTCGACCTCGCCCGGCGCACCGTGCACGTCGGCGACCGTGCCGTCGACCTCACCAAGCGCGAGTACGAGCTGCTGGTCGTGCTCGCCCGCAACGCCGAGGTGGTGCTCAGCCGGGAGCGCCTGCTCGAGCTGGTGTGGGGCTACGACTTCGCCACCGACACCAACGTCGTCGACGTCTTCGTCGGCTACCTGCGCCGCAAGCTGGAGTCCGACGGCACCCCGCGGCTCGTGCACACGGTGCGCGGCGTCGGGTTCGTGCTGCGGGAGGGCGGGTGAGGCGCTCGCTCTCGCTCCGGACGAGGGTGGCCCTGGCCTCGGCGCTGTCGACCACCGTCGTCGTGGTGCTCGTCGCCGTGCTCGCCTCCGTGCTGCTGACCCGCGAGCAGACCGAGCGCCTCGACCGCAGCCTGGTGCCCGGTTCGCCGGCGACGTTCGGGACCTTCGCCTCGACGCGGGCCGACCTCGCCGTGACCCTGCGGGCCCCGGACGGCGCGGTCCGCCGCGTCAGCGGCCCCGAGCTGCCGCTCTCGCCGCTGGGCGTGCCGACGTCGGTCACGGTCGGCGGCGTCGCGTACCGGATCCGGACCGTGCCCGGCCCGGCGCCGGGTGCGCTGGTGACCACCGGGGTCACCGAGGACGACACCCGGGCCCGCGTGGCCGAGCGGCAGCGGCTCGTCGTCGGCCTCGCCCTCCTGGCGGTCGCGCTCGCCGCCGGCCTCGGTTGGCTGCTCGCGGGCGCGGCCGTGCGCCCCATGCGCCGGCTCACCGACCGGGCCGCGACGCTGGAGCAGGCCACGGGCGAGCCGGTGGTGCGTGCCGACGGCTCGCGGGAGTCCGAGGAGCTGGCCGCGGCCCTGACGTCGATGCTCGCCCGGCTGCACGCCGAGCGGGAGCGCAGTACGGCGTCGCTGCACGCCGCTCGGGACTTCGCCGCCGCGGCGCGCCACGAGCTGCGCACGCCGCTGACCGCGATGCGCACCGACCTCGAGGTGCTGCGGGCGCACCCCGACCTTCCCGAGCGCGCCGACGTGCTCGCCGACGTGCTGCGGGCCGAGGCGCGTGTGGAGGCCACGCTGACGGCGCTCGGGCACCTCGCCGCCGGGGACCTGCCCGACACGGGCGGCGGCGAGACCGTCGAGGTGACCGACCTGCTCCGGCTCGCGGCCGAGGACGCGCGGCGCACGCACCCGGCGCTCGAGGTCGCGGTGGACGGGGCCGACGAGCTCGACGGGGCCACCGTGCGCGGCTCGTCGGAAGGGCTGCGGATGGCCCTCGCCAACGCGGTGGTCAACGCCGTGCGCCACGGCGGGGCGGGCCGCGTCCGGCTCGGCGCCGACCGCGGCGCCGACGGCGGCGTCGTGCTCACCGTCGACGACGACGGCCGCGGGCTGCCCCTCGCGGAGCGCGAGACGGTGCTCGGGCGGTTCGTGCGCGGTAGCACCGCCACGTCGCCGGGCTCGGGGCTGGGCCTCGCGCTGGTCGCGCAGCAGGCCGCCCGCCACGGCGGCACGGTGCGCCTCGAGGAGGCGCCGACCGGAGGCCTGCGCGTCATCCTCGACCTCCCTCCGGATCGAGCTGGGTGACCAGCCGCAGGTCCCAGGCCTCCGGCCACGGCGTCGGCCGCCGCACCCGCTCGTAGATCCACGCCGTGAACCCCTCGGCGACCAGGGACCGGGCGAGCTCGACGAGCCCGGCCAGCTCGTCGGACTCGTGCTGCTCGTGGTCGTTGCGGGCGGGGGCGTGCAGCGGGCCGCGGAACCGGCGCGCGTCGAGGCGGTAGCGCCCCGGCCCGCCGGGTCGTCGCCGCGGGGGGCGTGCGCGGGTGTCGCCGGTGTCGTCCATGTCGTGGAGCCTACCGCCATCGGCGACAGCGACGCCACGCACGACATCGGAGAAAGTGGCGTCAGGGGCGCCGAAGCCGTCGTTCGGACGACAGCGGCGACATAGGGTGACCGGCGTGCCGCCGTCCGATCTCGTCTCGACGCCCGACGCCGCGAAGGCCCTCGGGGTCAGCGCGCGCACGCTGCAGCGCTACGTCCGGGCGGGCCTCGTGACGCCCGAGATCACGCTGCCGTCCGGGCAGTACCGCTGGAACGTGGCCAAGCTGCGCCGTCAGATCGGGATCGCCGAGGACGGCTGACCCGCGGCGAGAGGAGTCCCCGCCCGTGCTGCTGGAGCAGGAGCGTGCGCAGCTGGTGGAGTACTGCCGGCGGATGCAGGCCGACGACCTCACCGTCGGGACCTCCGGCAACCTGAGCATCCGGCGGGGCGACCACGTGGCCGTCACGCCGAGCGGCGCCGCCTACGAGGACCTCACGCCCGCGTCGATCTGCGTGATCGACATGGACGGCGAGCAGCTGGAGGGGACGCTCGCGCCGTCCTCCGAGGTCCCCATGCACACGACGGTCTACCGGCGCACCGACGCGCAGGCGGTCGTGCACACGCACCCGCTCTACGCCACCGCGCTCTCGGTGCTGGTCGACGAGCTGCCGCCGGTGCACTACATGATCGCGCTGCTGGGCGGGCCGGTGCGCGTCGCGCCCTACGCCACCTACGGCAGCCCGGAGCTGGCCGAGAACATGGTCGCCGCCATGGAGGGGCGCTCCGGTGTCCTGCTGCAGAACCACGGGGCCACCACCCACGGCCCGGACCTGGCGAAGGCCTACACCCGCAGCGTGTACCTGGAGTGGCTGTGCCGGCTCCACCACCAGGCGAGCCTGCTCGGGTCGCCGCACCTGCTCGCCGGGGACGAGATCGCCCGCGTCGCGGAGAAGCTCGAGGGCTACGGGCGCCCGGCGCCCGGGCGCTGACGGCCGCCCGCTGTCGGTGGTCGGGGATAGCGTCGGCCCCGATCACCAGCGAGGGGAGGCGCCATGGCCGACCGTGACGAGGTCCCGCCCGGGCCGTTCGAGCTCGAGCCGTTCGACCTGGGGCGGCTGCTGTCGGCCGACGCCGACGGCGACGAGGTCGTGCACCGCTGCGAGCGCTGGCTCACGGGGGTGCTCGACGACGCCGACGTCGCCCTCGGCGCGGCGGACCACGAGATCGCCGGGCTGCTGGCCGGCGAGGGCTGGTCGGTGGCCCAGGTGGTCGCCGGGTGGGTGCGGCGCGCGGGGCGGCCGGCGCCGTCGCGCGTGCTCGTGGCGCCCGGCGTCACGCGCCTGCGGGGCTGAGCAGCGGCAGCACGGCCGCCAGCCCGCGGTCGCCGTCGCGCTGCTCGCTCGCCAGCACGAACGCCCGCAGGCCGGCGGCGACGGCGCCTCCGTCGCGCGCCGGGTTGTCGCCGACCATCACCGTGCGCCGCGGGTCGACGCCCAGGCGCGCGCAGGCGGTGCGGAAGAGCTCGGGAGCCGGCTTCTCGCGGCCCTCCTCGCACGACAGCACCCAGGTGCCGACGAGCGCGTCGAGGCCCGCGGCGCGGGCGTGGCCGCGGATGTCCCAGCCGATGTCGCTGACGACCCCGACCGGAACGCCGCGCTCGGCCAGGGAGCGCAGGAAGGGCCCGGTGTCGGGGTAGGGCACCCACGAGTCCTCGGCCACGACGCGCGCCTGCGCGGCGTCCTCGATCCCGGCCAGGTACGGCACGCGGGCGAACCACGTCCGCATCGCGTGGACGTGGGCGTCGGCGTCGAGGTCGCGGCCCTCCTGCGCGGCGGCGACCTCGGGCTCGGCCGCGGCGGCGTCGAGGTCGGCGAGCACCGCGGCCGGGTCGTCCAGGGGCCGGCCGGTGTCCGCGGCGATGCGCCGCAGCCACTCGTCGGTGCCGATCATGCGGAACAGCGTGTTGCTGAAGTCGCAGAGCACGGCCTGCACCGGCGGCACCGGCGCGTCCTGCTCGGCGGCGGAGAGGTCGTAGGCGGCGGGGAGGTCGAACAGCGCACGCACGCCACCCATGATCCCCCAGCCCACGTGAGCGGAATTCGCGACCACGGCCGCGAACTCCGCTCACCTGGGGGTGGTCAGCCCGGCAGCCCCGGTGCCGGCTGGCTGGGCTGGGCGGGCTGGGTGGGCTGGGCCGGCTGCGTGGGCTGGCCCGGCTGCGTGGGCTGGACGGGCGGCTGGGCCGGCTGGGCCCCGCCCGGCACCGTCTGGACGGTCGCGCCCGGCGCCACCTGCACCGTCGCGCCCGGCTGGACCTGGACCACGATCCCGCGTCCCGGGCCGGCGGCGCCGTCGCGCTCGGCGCGGTCCGGACCGCGGGGGCCGGCCGGGCCGTCGGGCCCGCCCCGCGCGCCGGGGCCGCGCTCACCGTGCGGGCCGCGGCCGTCGGCGACCATGCCGGGCACGCGGTCCGCGCGGTCGTGGGCGACCAGCCGGCCCGCGGGCGTCGTCGCGAGCAGGAGGCCGGCCAGCAGCACGCCGATCACCAGCCCGACCACGCCGGACACGACGACCGCGGTGCGGCGGGTCCAGGACGAGGGGCCGGAGCGGACCCGCTGCCAGCGCGTCGGTGGGCCGTCGGGGGAGGCGGCGGTGGCGGGCTCGGACGGGGTCGGGCGGGTCGGCGGCTCGCCGGGGGAGCCGGGCGTCTCGGTCATGGCCCCGACCCTCCGATCCCGGGCTGAACCGGACCTGAAGTGCGCGACGGTGCGGGCGGGTCTTCAGGTCATGTTCAGGGCCGACGGTCCAGGATCGGGGGGTGGGGACGCGGGAGACGAAGGGCGGACAGGCGGCGCGTGTGCTCGTCGTCGAGGACGAGGCGGCGATCCGGGAGTCGGTCGTCGAGGCGCTGGACGACGCGGGATTCCGCGCCCTGGGCCGCGAGGACGGCGCGGGCCTCGAGGAGCTGCTCGACGGCTTCCGTCCCGACCTCGTCGTCCTCGACGTCATGCTCCCCGGCCGGGACGGGTTCGCCCTGCTCGGCGTCGTGCGGGGGCGCAGCGACGCGGGGCTCGTGCTGCTCACCGCCCGCGACGCCCTCGCCGACCGTCTCCACGGCCTCGACGGGGGCGCCGACGACTACGTGGTCAAGCCGTTCCTGCTCGCCGAGCTGGTGTCCCGGGTGCGGGCAGTGCTGCGCCGCCGCGGCCGGGTGCCGACCGCGGTGAGCGTCGGCGACCTCGTCGTGGACGACGAGGCCGGCACGGCGACGCGCGCGGGCACCGTCCTCGACCTGACGGCCACCGAGCTGCGGCTGCTGCGCTACCTCGTCGAGCAGCGCGGCCGGACCGTCACCAAGAACCAGATCCTCACGCAGGTCTGGGGCTACGACGCCTACGACCCGAACCTCGTGGAGGTGCACGTCTCCGCGCTGCGCCGCAAGCTCGAGGCGCACGGCCCGCGGATCGTGCACACCGTCCGCGGCCTCGGTTACGCGCTGCGCCCGGCGGAGGGGACGTGAGCACGCCCGTCACCGCCTCGGTGCAGGCCGCCCGCCGGTGGACCGCGGGCCGCTCGCTGCGGCTGCGCGTCACCGCCCTCGTGCTGGTGGTGGTGGCGCTGGCACTGGTGGTCATCGGGGTCGTCGTCGACCTCTCGCTCGGCGCCCAGCTGCGGCGCGACCAGCAGAGCCGCCTCGACGACCGGGCCGCGCGGGCGGGCCTGCTCATCGCGGGCGGGGAGACCGGGGCCGAGCTCGCCGACGCCGTCGACGGGCAGGGCATCCGGGCGGTGCTGCTGGACGGGTCGGGCCGGCGGCTCGCCGGGGCGGCCGACCCCGGGCCGCCCGGAGCGGGGGCCGGGCCGCCCGGCGGACCCCAGCGACGCCCGGACCGGCCGCCGCGCGCCGACCTCCAGCGCGTCGTCGCCGTGCCCGACGGCACCCGCCTGGTCCTCGCGGCCGAGCCGGGCGAGGACCAGGCCGTGCTGGCCCGGCTGCGGGTGGTGATGATCGGCGTCGGCGCGATCGGGCTCGCCGTGGTCGCGGTCGCGCTCCTCGGCGGTGTCCGCCTCGCGTTGCGGCCCCTCGACGACATGACGGTGCTGGCCCGCGACATCGCGGCCGGCGAGCGCGGCCGGCGCCTGCGGCCCGAGCGCACCGACACCGAGCTCGGGCGCACCGCGGCGGCCTTCGACGACATGCTCGACGCGCTCGAGACCGCGCAGGGCCGCGCCGAGGACGCCGCGCACCGCGCCCAGGTCTCCGAGGCGCGCACCCGCCGCTTCCTCTCCGACGCCGCCCACGAGCTGCGCACGCCGGTGACGGGCGTGCAGACGCTCGCCGAGTCGCTGGTGCGCCACCCCGACGCCGACCTCGCCCGCCGCGAGCGTCTGGCCACCACGCTGGTGCGCGAGACCCGCCGGGCCGGGGCGCTGGTCGCCGACATGCTCGAGCTCGCCCGCATCGAGGACGGGGCGCCGCTGGAGCGCCGGGACGTCGACCTCCTCGAGCTCGCCGCGGCGGAGGCCGAGCGGCTGGCCCTGCTCGCGCCGGAGCTCACGGTCGACGTCGAGGGTGGGCCGACCCGCGTGGAGGCCGACCCCGGACGCGTCACCCAGATCCTGGCCAACCTGCTGGAGAACGCCCGCCGCCACGGCCCCCCGGACGGGACGGTGCGCCTCGTGCTGACCACCGAGGCCGGCGACGCGGTGCTCGACGTCGCCGACGAGGGGCCCGGCATCCCGGCCGCCGACCGGGAGCGCGTGTTCGACCGCCTGGTGCGCCTCGACGACGCCCGCTCCCGGGACGCGGGCGGCGCGGGTCTCGGCCTCTCGATCGCCCGCGCCCTGGCCCGGGCGCACGGCGGCGACCTGCGCGCGGTCGACAGCACGGTCGGGGCCCGCTTCCGGGTGACCCTGCCCAGGAACCACAAGGAGTTCGGAGCCGACCGTCCGGCCGGGTGATCCGTCGAGTCACTCTCGGAGCCGCGGTCACTCGCGGCTACGATCGCCGCCGAACGGGGGGGTGACAGGTGGGCGAACGCCATCTCGGCCCCTACCGCCTCGAGCAGCTCATCGGTCGTGGTGGCATGGGCGAGGTCTACCGCGCCGTCGACACGCGGAAGAACCGCGCCGTCGCCCTCAAGGTCCTGCCGTCGGCCTTCGCCGGCGACGTCGAGTTCGTCAGCCGGTTCCGCCGTGAGGCGGAGGTGACCGCACAGCTGCACGAGCCGCACGTCATCCCGATCCACGACTACGGTAAGATCGAAGGTCAGCTCTTCCTCGACATGCGCTTCGTCCAGGGCACGAACCTGGAATCCGTTCTCCGCAGGTCGGGGCGTCTCCCGCCACACCGGGCCGTCGATCTGGTCGGTCAGGTCGCTGCCGCCCTCGACGCCGCGCACCGAGCCGGGCTGGTGCACCGGGACGTCAAGCCGTCGAACGTCCTGCTGACCGACCCCCACCCCGAGGACACCGCCGACGCGCCCGACTTCGTCTACCTCATCGACTTCGGCATCGCGGCGAACGTGCTCGACACCCGGCTGACGCCGACCAGCGCCACCCTGGGAACGGCGGCCTACATGGCGCCGGAGCGCTTCCTGCCGGGCCCCGGCGGCGACGGCCGCGTCGACGTCTACGCCCTCGGCTGCGTGCTCTTCGAGCTCCTCACCGGGAAGCGGCCGTTCGCGGGCGAGAGCTTCCCGCAGCTCATGTACGCCCACCTCAACGTCGCCCCGTCGCGGTTGTCCGAGGTGGAGCCGAACCTCCCCGCGGGGCTCGAGGAGGTGGTCGCCGCGGCGCTGGAGAAGGATGCGGCGCGACGTCCGCACCGGGCCGGCGATCTCGCTACCCGCGCGCGGGCGGCGCTCGCCCGATCGGCCTCGCCTCCGCCCGCCACGCCCCGCGCGGGTCGGCCCGCCGCGGCGCCTCGTCCAGCGGCGGGATCGCCGTCGATCCAGAGGCACTCGACGTGGAACGGCCCGCGGCCCTACGCACCACTTCCGACCGGGCCTCCGCCCGGTCCGCCGTCGGGTCGGCCGCCCGGCCCGCCGAAAGCCGACGTGGCTGCGGGCCCGGTCGTGGTGGACCGGCGACCTGACGAGGACGAGCCCCCGCCCGCTCGGGCGGGACGCGCGCGGCGGTGGGCCCTCTGGCTCGGGAGCACCGCCGCCGCGATCGTGCTCAGCGTCCTCGCCGCCACCGTGTACCTCAGCGCGCAGTACTACGTTGCGTCAGATGCGGACACGGTGGTGATCTACCAGGGTCTCCCGGGGTCACTCCTGGGAGTCTCGTTGCAGTCCGTGGCGGAGGACAGCGGGCTGCGCGTTGCGGACCTCACGCCGGTGGCTCGCCAGCAGCTCGCGGGCGACGGCATCCGCGTCGACGACCTGGCGAGCGCCTGGCGAACGGTCGACCGGCTGCGGAGCCAGCAGACCCTTCCACCGTGTACGGACCCGTCCGCGTCCGGCTCTGAGCCTCAGGTCCCGGGGCGCGACTGCCGGAACCCCTGACGACCGTCACGGGAGCGGAGGTCGGGCGACCACCAGCGCCGTGGCGTTGTCCCGCGTCCCGGCGGCCGTCGCGACGTCGACCACCCGGTCGGCGCGCGCCTGCGCCGAGCCGCCCGCGGCGAGGGCGGCGGCCAGCGCGGACGCCGGGACGCTGCGGTGCACACCGTCGCTGACCAGCAGCACGACTCCTGGGCCGGCGACGTCGGCGACGCCGACGTCCCGCGACCCGGCGGTGCGCACGCTCGTGGAGAGCACGTGCTCGAGGCGCGGGTGCACGCGCAGGCCCCACGCGCGCATCTGCTCGGCGACGGTGTGGTCGACCGTCAGCGCCCGCAGGCCACGCCCGTCCCAGGCCAGCGCCCGGCAGTCGCCGACCCACGCGAGGCGCCAGCGCGGGTCGCCGTCGCCCGGGGCGAGGGCGACGACGGCCGCCGCGTCGCCGGGCGCGAGGTCACCGGCGCTGTGGAGCACGTCGTGCGCGGCGAGCACCGCGGTGTCCACGCGGCCCTCGAGCGTCGCCACCCGGACCGCGTGGTCGGCGACGAGCCGGGCCGCGAAGGCCGCGGCCGCGGAGTCCCCGACGCCGTCGGCGACGGCGACGGCGAGCCGGCCCGTCCGGCCGCGGTGGGACGCGGCCGCGTCGGCCTGGTGGGTCCGCGGCCCGCGGGCGGACGCGACACCGACGGGGGAGGCGGGGACGGGGGCGATCGGGATGCTGACGGCGGCGCTCACGGGCCCTCCCTCGTCGGGCGTCGGCGCCGGGGCGGGCGCCGTGGCTCAAGAGTGGGTCGCCCGTCTGGGAGACACCTGTGCGCGCGATGAGGTCCAGGGGTGGGTCCGGCGCTCTCTGGCGGATCCCTGAGATCGCTCTGATGGAGTAGCAAGACAGCTTGCTCGTAGCTCTCCGTGTTCTATGCTCCTCCTACCGCCGACGGTCCCCGCTCCCCTCGGCGCCGGCCCGCCGAGATCCGATCCACGAGGAGTTCCCGCATGTCGCAGCAGGCGTTCGTGCCCCCCGCCGGTCACCGCTACCCGCCGATGTCGCCGCCGCCGGCCGGCCTGCCCGTCGGTGGCCTACCTCCCGCTCCGGGATACGGGGGTTACGCTCCGCCACCGCCGCGGAAGAGCTCGGCCGGCAAGGTCATCGGCATCGTCGCGGGGGTCTTCGCCGCGCTGATCGCCGGCATCTTCGTGCTCGTCATGGTCTTCGGCACCGTCACGGTGACCGACCGCCAGGTCGAGCAGGAGATCGCCGACCAGTTCGGGCTCACCGCGAGCCAGGTGAGCTGCCCGTCCTCGCTCGAGGGCACCGTCGGCGCGCGGATGACCTGCACCGCGACCGAGGGCGGGACCCCGACGCCCGTGCTCGTGGAGGTGACCGGCGTCGACGGCACGACGGTGAACTTCACGATGACCCCGCAGTGACCCCTCCGGTGACGACCCCGCAGTAGCTCCCCACGACCCTGCGGGCACCCTGCCCGCATGACCACGCCGTCCCCGTCGCGCCCGTGAGCGCGGCGGGGACGGCGGCGTTCGTCGTCGGTCCGGTGCTGCTCGGGGCGATGGCCCAGCGCGCGACCGGCCTGGGGCTCGCCCTGGTCGGGGCGCCGTTCCTCGTCGCCGTCCTCGGTCCCCGCGACGGTGTCTCGTTCGGCAACGCCCTGCAGGTCGTGCTGTGCACCGTGGTCCTGCTGCGCACCGCCCGGGGCGTGGACCGGCGCCAGGCGCTGCTGCTGCTCGCCGGCGCCGTGGTCGCCGTCCCGCTCGGCGCCCTCGTGGTCGACGCGCTGCCCGAGGGCCCGCTCCTCGTCGTCGTCGGGATCCTGGCGGTGGCCGCCGTGGTGGTCTCCCTCGTCCCGAGGCTCGGGGGCTGGATGCGCGGTCGCAGCGGCCCGCTGGTGGCCGGCGCCCTCGCGGGCTTCGTCAACGTCACCGCGGGCGTCGGCGGGCCCGTGATCTCCGCGTACGCGCTCGTGCGCCGGTGGAGCGTCGACGTGCTGGTCCCGACGGCCCAGGTCGTCCTCCTGGGGATCAACCTGATCGCCCTGGTCAGCAAGGGGATGCCCCGCGTCGACGGCGTCGTCTGGGGCGCCGCGGCGGCCGCGCTGCTGGTGGGCGTCCTCGCGGGGGACACGGTGGCCCGCCGTCTCGACGCCGGGACGGCCCGCCGCGCCGTCGCCGTGCTCGCCCTCCTGGGCGGTCTCGCGACGATCGTGCGCGGCGTCCTCACCAGCTGACACGCACGCGTGGAGGGTGCTCGGCACGTGACGCCGGGTGGACAGCCGGTTCGCACTACGGGACAGTGAGGGCTGCCACCCGCAGCTTCACTCCCTCGAGGCGAGGCGGAGATTCCCTTCCGAGGAAGAGGTGGCCCCCTCCATGTCCGCACGTTCCACCGGGCCCGCGAGGCCCTGGCCGACCGATCGGCCCCCGTTCCGGGACCCCGACGACGAGCTCGTCGGCGGGCTGACCGTCGCCCCCACCCAGCCCCGCCGGGGCCTCGTCCTCGTCCGCGTGATCGGCGAGGTCGACATGCTGACCGCGACGCGTCTCTGTGACGTCCTCGACGGCGCGGTCCGCACCGTCGCCGCCGATCGCGACACCGGCCACGACTCGACACCGGTCGACGAGACGCCGTCGGTGGTGTGCGACCTCGGCGGCGTGACGTTCCTCGGCGCCTCGGGCCTCGACGTGTTCGCGACCGCGGAGGCGACGGCACGGCGCCACCGGGTGCGGCTCGTGCTCGTCGCCGGGCACCGGGCGGTCGTGCGCCCGCTGCACCTCACGGCGCTGGACCGCCGCATCGCCGTCACCGACACCCATCCCGCCCTCGGGCGGGGGGCGTCCGTGCCCGAGGAGGCCGGGCGGTGACCGCCGTGACGCGGCGGACGGCGTCCGGGCCGGCAGGGTCCGCCGAGGCCCCGCCCGAGCTCGGCGCCGCGATCCGCGCCGCCCTGGGCTACCTCGCCGACCTCACCGAACCGGCCGAGGCGGTCCGCGACGGCCGGCTCGACCGAATGCTCCGCGCCTCGGTGCAGGCGCACCTCGCGGGTCCGCGCCGGGCCGGCGGGGTCGGGGCCGCGCTGGACGAGGCGGCGGCCGCGGTGCGGACGGCGTGCGCGCACCTGGCCGCCACGGAGCTCGAGGACGCCTACCTCGCGCTGCGCGCGGCGGTCGACCGGCTGCCACGCCGCATGGACCCGCCGCCCGACGGCGACGCCACCGCGGCACCGCGCTGAGGCGTCCTCACCAGCGAAACCCCTCACCCGCGCCCTGGCGTACGAGCACGGGCTCGTCGCCGGAGAGGTCGACCACCGTCGTCGGCTCGGTGCCGCACTCGCCGGAGTCGAGGACGGCGTCGAGCTGGTGGCCCAGCCGGTCGTGGATCTCGTGGCCCGAGGTCAGCGGCTCCTCGGTGTCCGGCAGCAGCAGCGTCGACGACAGCAGCGGCTCGCCGAGCTCCGCGAGCAGCGCCTCGGCCACGGGGTGGCGCGGGATCCGGACGCCCACCGTGCGCTTGCGCGGGTGCATCAGGCGCCGCGGCACCTCCTTCGTCGCCGGCAGGATGAACGTGTAGCAGCCCGGCGTCGCGGCCTTGACCGATCGGAACACCGGCGTCGAGACGCGGACGAACTGGCCGAGCTGCGCGAAGTCGCGGCACACGAGCGTGAAGTGGTGGCGCTCGTCGAGCCGGCGGATCGCGCGGATGCGCTCGAGGCCCTCACGGTTGCCGACCACGGCGCCCAGCGCGAAGCACGAGTCCGTCGGGTAGGCGATGAGGCCCCCCTCGCGCAGGAGGTCGACGGTGGCGAGCACGGCCCGCCGCTGGGGGTTGCGGGGGTGCAGCTCGACGTAGCGTGCGGTGCCCGTGGTCGCGGCCATCGCCGCAGGTTAGGAGCCGTGCGGCCGCGCGGGAAGCGCGCCCACGGCCCGTGCGGGCCACCCGACCGGTGATTGAGGGCCCGCGCGTCGGGGCACCTGACCCGTGGGTCGTGACCACATCGAGACCTGAGCGGGGCGCGGTCGAGACCCCGTTGGACCGTTCGTTGCACCGTGGTCACGCGGGAGGAGGATCCGATGGGCGACCACCGCCTCGAGGACGTGCGCACGACCGACACCGGCCTGACCCGCGTCATCGGCCGCGGCGCCGTGGCCACGGCGTCCGCCCTGGCCCTCACCGGCGCCGGCGCGGGCCTGGCCCTCGCGAGCCCCGGCCACGGCGACGACGGCGACGGGTCCCCGGGCCACTCGGCCTCTCCCCCCGGCCACGCCGCCGACCGCGGGACGTCCGCCGACTGCCGCGCCGGCGACGACCAGGACGTCGTCGGTGGCCTGCTCGGCGGGCTCGGGCTGGGAGGTCGCGGGAACGGCCACGGACACCGGGCGTCCTGTGACGAGGGGTCCGACGGCCAGGACGGGTCCGACCCGACGTCGGCGATGTCGTCGGAGCCCACGTCGACGGCGTCGTCCACCTCGGCCGACACCCAACCGGCGTCCGCTCCCGCGACGCCGACCAACCCGGACGACATCCCGCCGCCCCCGGGCGAGACCAAGATCATCGACCTGCCGGACACCCCGCCGACGTCGTGAGCGGGGAGCTGGTCGCGCCGCGGCGGCTCGCGAACGCCCGCGGGCCCGGCGCCGCGGCCGCCGCGCGGCGCCGGATCGACGAGGTCGAGGACCGCGTCCGGGCCTGGGTGACGCTGCTGGACCCGGAGGAGGGGACGTCCGGCCCGCTCGCCGGCGTACCCGTCGGCGTCAAGGACATCGTCGACGTCGCCGGCGTCCCCACGCGCTGCGGATCCGCGACCCGCGCCGACGCGCCGCCCGCCGAGCGCGACGCCGCGGTCGTGCGGATGCTGCGCGCGGCCGGTGCCGTCGTCGTCGGCAAGACGGTGACCACCGAGTTCGCGTTCTTCGACCCCGGGCCCACCCGCAACCCGTGGGACCCCGCGCGCACCCCCGGCGGCTCGTCGAGCGGGTCGGCGGCCGCGGTCGCGTCGGGCGCGGTGCCGCTGGCGGTGGGCACCCAGACCGCCGGGTCCGTCATCCGGCCCGCGTCGTTCTGCGGCGTCGCCGGGCTGGCCGTGGCGCGCGGCAGCCTGCCGACCGACGGTGTCTCGCCGCTCGCGCCGGGGCTGGACACCCTGGGGCTGTTCGCGGCCACGGTCGCCGACGTCGCCGAGGCCCGGGCGGCGCTGGGCGGGCCCGCGGTCGCGGACCCCGGCACCGTCCGGCTCGCCGCCTGGGACGGCACGCAGGTCGCCGACGTCACGCCGGCCATGCAGCAGGCCCACGCGACCGCCGTGGACCGGGCCCGCGCGGCGGGGATCGTCGTCGACGCGTGGCCGGTGGACATGCGCCGGGCGGCGATCGACCAGCGCACGATCATGGCCGCCGAGGCCGCGGCGACGATCCCCGACGCCCCGGGCCTCGGCCCGAAGCTGCGCGAGCTCCTCGCCGAGGGCCGGGCCGTCCCCTCCGGCGAGCTCGCCGCGGCGCGCGAGCGGTCGGCCGCCACCCGCGCGGAGGTGCTCGAGCACCTCCGGTCCGTCGACGCCGTCCTCGCCCCGGGCGCGCTCGGCGTCGCCCCGCCCGGGATCGACCACACCGGCGACCCGGCGATGTCGCGACCGTGGCACGTCCTGGGCCTGCCGGCCCTCGCCGTCCCCGGTGCCCGCGACGCCGACGGTCTGCCCCTCGGCCTGCAGCTCCTCGGTCACCCCGAGCGCGAGGACGCCCTGCTCGCCGCCGGCCGCCACCTGGAGGACCTCCTACGTGCGTGATCTTCTGAGCAATAGCTCAGAAGATCACGCACATGGGGTGGGTCACCTGCCGTGTACCGGCTTGCGCGCGGGGGAAGAGTGGGGGCCGTGGTGGACCGCGACGGGGAGTCGTCGGCCCCGGGCTCGGCACGGTCCGCGGGGTCCGGTGTCGAGGAGCTCGACACGGAGTTCCAGGTCGAGTTCGAGCGGGAGCTCGAGCACCACCACCTCTGGCACCGCGAGGGGCAGCGCCACCAGTTCGGCGGTGACTCCCCGCTGCTCGGGCCCCGCCTGGCCGCCGTCGTGCGCTACGTGCCCCGCGCCCACCCGGCCGGGTTCATCCTCGGCACCGCGTTCGCGCTGATGTCCCTGACGCCCTCGCTCATCCCGCGCAGCTACCTCTTCCAGGGCCTCGCCACCGGCATCTCGGGCGGTCTGGGCTACGGCATCGGCGTGGCGCTCGCGTGGCTGGTCACGGGCACCGCGCGCTGGACCCACCTCAGCGACCGCATCCGGCGCGCCGCCCCGGTCTGGTTCACGCCCGGCTCCTGGGCCGTCCTGGTGTCCACCGCCGTCGCCGGGCTCCTGCTGATGCTCGTCGCCGGCGCCGGCTGGCAGCGGCAGGTCGCCGTGCTCATGGGCGTCGAGCAGCCCTCGACCGGCGGCTACCTGCGCGCCGCCCCCGTGGCGCTCGTCGTCGCCGGGCTCATCGTCGGCTTCGGGCGCGGCGTGCTGTGGGTGTCACGGTGGCTCGCCGGCGTGCTGCGCCGCCGGGTGCACGTGCCGCGCGGCCTCTCGACGGTGGTGGCCACCGGCGTCGTCGTGGCCCTCGTCGTCACCGTCGCCGACAACGTCGTGCTGCCCACCGGCCTGCGCATCGCCGACGCCGCGTTCAGCGCCGCCAACGACGAGACGTACCCGTGGGTCAGGCAGCCGCTCGCCCCGACGCGCTCCGGGTCGCCGGCGTCGCTGGTGCGCTGGGACACGCTGGGGCGCGAGGGGCAGGACTTCGTCGCCGGCGGCCCCCCGCTCGCCGCGCTCGGCGCCGCGTCGGGCCGGCCGCCGGTGGAGCCGATCCGCGCCTACGTCGGCCTGCTGTCCGCGCCGACCCCCGAGCAGCGGGCGTCCCTCGCGGTCGCCGAGCTCGAGCGCACCGGGGCGTTCGCCCGGCCGGTGATCGCCGTCGTGACCACGACCGGGACGGGCTGGATCGACGACCCGGTGCCGGACTCCCTGGAGATGATCTGGGGTGGGAACACGGCGATGGTCGCCACGCAGTACTCCTACCTGCCGAGCTGGCTGTCGTTCGTCGTGGACCGCAACCGCGCGGTGGCCGAGGGCCGGGCGCTGTTCGACGCGGTGCACGCCCGCATCGCCCGGATGCCCCCGGGGCAGCGCCCGCGCCTGTACGCGTTCGGCGAGAGCCTCGGCTCGCAGGGCTCCGAGGCGGCGTTCTCGAGCATCGAGGACGCCCGTGCCCAGGCCGACGGCGTGCTCTGGGTGGGCCCGCCGGACTCCAACCGCCTGCACGCCGCCCTCACCGCGCGGCGCGACCCCGGCTCCCCGGAGTACCGGCCGGTCGTCGACGGCGGCCGCGACGTGCGCTTCGGCGCCACCGCCGACGACCTCGCGCAGCCACCCGGCGTGTGGTCCTCACCACACGTCGTGTACCTCCAGCACGCCTCCGACCCGGTGGTCTGGTGGTCGCCGGCCCTGCTCTGGCGGCGCCCTGACTGGCTCGCCGAACCGCGCGGACCGGACGTGGCGGAGGCCGTCGAGTGGTACCCGGTGGTGACGTTCTGGCAGGTCACCATCGACATGACCAACTCGACGTCGGTCCCCGACGGCCACGGTCACCAGTACCGCCGGACCATGCTCGGTGCCTGGCTCGCGCTGGGTAGCCCCGCCGGGTGGACCGGTGCGGACACCGAACGGGCGGCGGGCATGCTGGGGCTGTGACCGCTCCCCACCGCACGGCCACGACCGAGGGCGCGCCCGCGACCAGCGACACCGGGGAGGACGACCCCGCACCGTCGCACTGGCGGCGGCTGGCCCCGCCGGTGGCCCTCGCGGCGCTGCTGCTGGCCTGGAGCAATCTCGTGCTCCCGGCGCTGCCCGCCGACGCCGTGCTCAAGGCGCTGTTCAACGTCGGCGGGGTGGCCGGGCTCGTGGTCTCCGCGCGGCTGCTCGGGCTGACGTGGGCGGACCTCGGCGTCGGGCGCGGCACCTGGGGCGCGGGGGCGCGCTGGGGCGGTGCCGCCATCGGGATCGCCGTCCTCGGCTACGGCGCGGTGCTCGTCGCCGCCCCGCACCTGCTCGAGAACCCGCAGCTCGCCGGCGCCTCCCCGGGCGCGCTGCTGCTGCGCGGACTCGTGCTCATCCCCTTCGGCACGGTGCTGGCCGAGGAGCTCGCGTTCCGCGGCGTGCTGCACGGCCACTCGGCGCGCTCCCTGCCGGTGCGCGCCGCGCTCGGCGTGTCCGCGGTCGCGTTCGGGCTCTGGCACCTCACCGTCGCCCTCGGGCCGTCCGCGGTCCCGCTGCCGCCGACGTGGGCGTGGACCTCGGCGCTGACGGTGCTCGCCGTGACCGTCGTCGGCGGGCTCACGCTGGGCTGGCTGCGCCACCGCACGGGGTCGGTGCTGGCCCCGATCGGGCTGCACCTGGGCACGAACGCCGTCGGCCTCGTCGCGGCCGGCGTCGCCCTCGCCCACTGACACCCCGGTGACGGGGCCCGGGGCCGGACATTTCGCGCACCGGCCAGCGACGTCGCCTCCGTGGCGCGACAATGCCGCGATGACCGTCGTGGACAACGCGGTGTACGTGCGTGGTGAGCGCGAGACCGAGCCGGGCTCGCTCGACGGCACGCTCGCGCTGCTGCGCGACCGGGACGGCGACGGCCCCGACGCCGGCTTCGCGTGGATCGGGCTGCTGCGCCCGGACCAGGACGAGCTGGACCGGTTGGCCAAGGAGCTGTCCCTGCCGGCGCTGGCCGTCGAGGACGCCGTGCACGCCCACCAGCGGCCCAAGCTGGAGCGCTACGACGACGTCGAGTTCGTGGTGCTGCGCCCCGCCTGGTACGTCGACGAGGACGAGGACGTCCAGGTCGGCGAGATCCACCTCTTCCTCGGGCGGGACTTCGTCGTCACCGTGCGGCACGCCGAGACCCCGGACCTGTCGTCGGTGCGCTCGCGCCTGGAGGGCGACCCCGCGTTGCTGGCCCAGGGCCCGCGGGCCGTGCTGTACGCGGTGCTCGACCGCGTCGTCGACGACTACCACCCGGTGGTCCGCGGCCTGCGCCACGACATCGACCAGATCGAGACGCAGGTGTTCGGGGGCGACCCGAGCGTCTCGCGGCGCATCTACCAGCTCTCCCGCGAGGTGATCGAGCTCCAGCGCGCCGTCGACCCGCTGCGCGACGTCCTCGACGGGCTGCTGGACGAGACCACCGACGACCCGGAGGGCGTGATGCTCCACCGCGCCCTGCGCGACGTCGCCGACCACGTCGCGCAGACCAGCGAGTCGGCCGACAACTTCCGCCAGCTGCTCGGCAACATCCTGCAGGTCAACGCGGCGCTGGTGGGGCAGCGGCAGAACGAGGAGATGCGCACCCTCTCGGAGACGAGCCTCGCGCAGGGCGAGGAGGTCAAGAAGATCTCCTCCTGGGCGGCGATCCTCTTCACGCCCTCGCTGATCGGCGCGATCTACGGCATGAACTTCGACGAGATGCCCGAGCTGCACTGGGCCTTCGGCTATCCGATGGCGCTCGGCCTCATGGTGCTCACGTCGGTGATCCTCTACCTCGTCTTCCGCCACCGCGGGTGGCTGTGACGGCGCGGGCCCGCTCCTTCGGCGGCGCCGCCGACGCCTACGACCGCCTGCGCCCGGCGCCGGTCCCCGAGGCGCTGCGCTGGCTCGTCCCGTCCCCGGACGCGACCGTGCTCGACCTGGGCGCCGGCACCGGGCTGCTGACCCGGGCGCTGGCCGCCGAGGGCGTCGCCGACGTGGTGGCGGTCGAGCCGGACGAGGCGATGCGCGCCGTGCTGGCCGCGCGCAGCCCGGGCGCGCCCGCGCTGGCCGGCTCCGCCGAGCAGGTACCGCTGCCCGACGCGTCGGTGGACGCCGTCCTGGTCGCCTCGGCGTGGCACTGGTTCGACCCGGAGCGCGCCACCGCCGAGATCGCCCGCGTCCTGCGGCCCGGCGGCACGCTCGGCCTGCTGTGGAGCTTCCCGGACCCGGCGCAGGAGTGGGTCTCGCAGCTGCGGGCCATCGCGCACACCGACGACGCCGGCAAGCCCGGCCCCACGGCCGGCTTCGAGATCGCCCTGCCGGCGGGAGCGCCCTTCTCCGTCGGCGAGTCCGAAGTGTTCCGGGCGTCGACGTGGATGGCCGTCGACGACGTCGCTGGGATGCTCGGCACCTACTCGACGGTGCTGACGCTGCCCGCCGACGAGCGGGCGGAGGTCCGGCGCCGGGCGCTGGCGCACGTCGCGCACCACGTGGGCACCGACCCGGTTCTCGTGCCGTTCGCGACGGCGGCCTGGCGGGCGATCCGGACATGACGGTGAGATCCGCCCGGACTCTCGACCTCGCGCCGTAAGCGAGGTTAGCCTGCCCTCACCAGACGAGGAGGCGGGCGATGACGCTGCGACTGCCCACCGGCGAGGTGACGGTGCTGCTCGGCGAGCAGATCGTGCGCCGGAGGCTGATGGCGATGCTCGACGACACATCCGCGCCCGCCCGGCGGGTGACGGCCGGGCCGGGCGACGGGGTCGCCGAACGTCGCCGGCGTCTCGAGGACGCCGGCGACGCCGCGGTGGTGCTGGTGGACCGGCTCACCGACGGGCTGGACGCCACGGGCCGGCGTGCCGTGCTCGGCGCGCTCGGGGGCGTGGCCGCCCGCGGCGCCGCGGTGCTCGTCGACGACGTCGACTGCGTCGCCGCCCTGGCGGTGGCCGACGGCACGCTGCGCGCCGACCCCCTGCGGGGGCTCCTGCTGGAGCCCGCGGTGGGTTCCGCGGACTCGGTCGCGCCGCTGGAGGAGCTCTACCGCGCCTCGTAGGTCAGGCAGTCGGCGACGTCCTTGCTCTGCCCGATCTCGACGGACGACGCCGTGCACTCGAGCTTGTCGTTGAACCGGCACTCCGAGCGGTGGCAGGCGCCGACGACGCCGTTGCCCTCGACGCCGCCGCGGAACGAAATCTCCACGAAGGTGCCGCACGCGGCGTTGTCGCCGGCGACGGTGATCGCGCCCGCGTGGCAGGTGGAGGCCTCGTTGTAGGCGCACGAGGTCGCCGAACAGCCCTGGACCGTGGGGAGGCTCTGGATCGAGGTCATGGCGACGATGGTGGCGGCCCGCGCGGGGTGGGTGCCAGGCAGCGAAGGCTCGCCTGACCGGGGCGGAACGCCCCACCGGCCGACGGCGACCAGGGGCGACGGACGCGACACGCGCGCCAAACCGCCGACCCTGTGATGTAGGTCATGTTGTGTTGCACCCGTCCGGACCTCGCGGGGTGAGGATCGCCTGACCTCAGGACGAGCCGAGATCGACAACGGACAGCGAGCCACTTCACAGGACGGATCGGGCACGCCACGGTGGATCGCACCACCACCGCCGGCCGAGGGAGCACCCCGGGATGACCGAGACCGTGCCGCGACCGACCCACGTCGGCCGCAGCCTGCCCCGCCGCGAGGACGCCGCCCTGCTGACCGGGCGCGGCACCTGGACCGACGACATCACCCCGCCCGGCACCCTGCACCTCGCCGTCGTGCGCAGCCCCGTGGCGCACGCGCGGATCACCGGGGTCGACACCTCCGCGGCCCGGGAGCACCCGGGGGTGGTCGCCGTGCACACGGGCGCCGAGCTGGCCGGGGAGTTCGCCATCGGCATCCCCTGTGGCTGGCCGGTCACCGAGGACATCCTCGTCCCGGAGCACCTGCCGCTGGCCCGTGACGAGGTCAACCACGTCGGGGACGGCGTCGCGGTCGTCGTCGCCACCGGGGCCGCCGCCGCCCGTGACGCCGCCGAGCTCGTGGTCGTCGACTACGAGGAGCTCCCCGCCGTCGTCGACGTCGAGGCGGCGCTCGCGGCGGGCGCGCCGCTGGTGCACGAGGAGTTCGGCACCAACCACTGCTACACGTGGCCGCTCGCGGTCGGCGACGTCGACGCCGCGCTCGCGCAGGCCGACGTCGTCGTCGAGGGCCGCTACGTCCAGCAGCGCGTGATGGCCTCGCCGATGGAGCCCCGCGCGGTCGTCGTGACCCCGGACGCCGTCGGCGGCGGCTTCACGATCCACACGTCGACCCAGGTGCCGCACTTCGTGCGCGACCTCCTGGCGCTGATCACGGGGGTCTCCGACACCAAGCTGCGCGTCGTCGCGCCGGACGTCGGCGGCGGGTTCGGCGCGAAGCTCAACGTCTACGCCGAGGAGGCGCTGGCGCTCGTCCTCGCGCGGCGGCTGCGCCGGCCCGTCAAGTGGACCGAGACCCGCTCCGAGCACGGGGTCGCCACCACCCACGGGCGCGGTCAGGTCCAGCACATGACGGTGGGCGCCACGCGCGACGGGCGCATCCTCGGGATGAAGGTCCGGCTGATCGCCGACATGGGCGCCTACCTGCAGCTCCTGACGCCCGGCATCGCGGTGTTCGGCGCCTTCACCTACTGCGGGCTCTACGACTTCGGCGCCTACGACTTCGCCTGCGAGGGCGTCTTCACCAACCTCACGCCCACCGACGCCTACCGCGGCGCCGGGCGCTCGGAGGCGGCCTACGCCCACGAGCGTGTCCTCGACGACCTGGCCCGGGCGCTGGGGATGGACCCGGCCGAGCTGCGGCTGCGCAACCTCCACCCGCCCTTCAGCGAGCCCCGCACCGTGCCCTCGGGGGTGCAGTACGACTCGGGCGACTACGAGCGCGCGATGCGCCGGGCCCTCGAGCTCGTCGACTACGACGGCCTGCGCGCCGAGCAGCGGCGCCGCCGCGAGGCCGGCGACCCCGTCGAGCTGGGCGTCGGGATCGGCAACTTCACCGAGTCCGGCGGGCTCTCGCCGTCGAAGGTCGCGGCCGGGGTGCGGCTGCAGAGCGGCGGCTGGGAGGCCGCGACGGTGCGGATGACCACGGCCGGGCGCGCCGAGGTCGTGACCGGCACCAGCCCCCACGGCCAGGGTCACGAGACGGCGTGGGCGCAGATCGCGGCCGACTCGCTCGGCATCGACCCCGCGGACGTCGAGGTCCTCCACTCCGACACGATGATCGCCCCGTTCGGCCGGGACACCTACGGCTCGCGCAGCCTCGCCGTCGGCGGCACCGCGGTGTACGGGGCGGCGGAGAAGGTGGCGGCCAAGGCCCGGGCGATCGCCGCGCACCTGCTCGAGGCCGCCGAGGACGACCTGCAGTTCGTCGACGGCGTCTTCTCGGTGGCCGGGACGTCGGACCCGTCGCTGACGATCCAGGAGGTGGCGGGCGCGGCGTCGCTCGCCGCGGACCTGCCCGAGGGCATGGAGCCCAACCTCACCGCCGACCACCACTTCGACCCGCCCAACTTCACCTGGCCGTTCGGCACGCACATCGCGGTCGTCGAGGTCGACACCGAGACGGGGCGCACCCGGGTGCGCCGGTTCGTCGCCGTCGACGACTGCGGGCGCATCGTCAACCCGCAGATCGTCGACGGGCAGCTGCACGGCGGCATCGCCCAGGGCATCGGCCAGGCGCTCTACGAGCAGGCGACGTTCGACGAGGCCGGCCAGCCGACGGCGGCGACGCTCGCCGACTACGCCGTCCCGGCGGCCAGCGACCTGCCCGGCTTCGAGCTCGACCAGACCGTGACGCCGTCGCCGACCAACCCCCTCGGCGCCAAGGGGATCGGGGAGTCCGGGGCCATCGGGTCGTCGCCGGCGGTGGTCAACGCCGCCGTCGACGCCCTCGCCGCCCGCGGCGTCACGCACCTCGACATGCCGCTGACACCGCAGCGGGTCTGGCGCGCGATCACCGACGCGGCCAAGGTGACCCCATGAGCGCCGGGGCGGACGCGAAGCGCAGCGGAGCCGGACCATCGGGGGAGGAGGCCGACACCGAGACGCGGTACGACTTCGGCGGCGACGAGTTCGTCTACGTTGAGCTGTCGGCGGCGATGAGCCTGCCGGTGCACTTCACGTCACTGGCGATCACGCGCCGGCTCGGCGAGGAGGCGATCCCGGGCGTCGAGGAGATCTGCCCGTCGAACGCGTCGTACATGGTGCGCGTCGACCCCGACCGCCTCGACCCGCGCGACCTCGTCCGCGAGCTGCAGCGCATCGAGGGTGAGGTCGGGTCGCTGTCGGACGACCTCACGATCGCCACGCGCATCGTCGACGTGCCGATCATGCTGAACGACCCGTGGACCCACGAGGTCCTCATGAAGTTCCGCGACCGCCACCAGGACCCCACCGGCACCGACCTCGACTACGGCGCCCGGATCAACGGCTACTCCTCGACCGAGGACTTCATCGACGCGCTGGCCGCCTCGCCCTACCTCGTGACGATGATGGGCTTCGTCCCTGGCCTGCCGTGGTGCTTCCAGCTGGTGCCGCGCGAGCGCCAGGTCGAGGTGCCCAAGTACGTCCGCCCGCGCACCGAGACCCCGGAGCGGGCCTTCGGCTTCGGCGGCGCCTTCGCGGTGATCTACCCGGTGAAGGGCGCCGGCGGCTACCAGCTCTTCGGCTCCGCGCCCGCCCCGATCTTCGACGGCGAGCAGCGGCTGCCGGACTTCGCCGAGAACGACTCGGTGGTGTTCTTCCAGCACGGCGACGTCATCAACTACCGGCGGGTCGACCAGGCCGAGTACGACGACGTGCGCGCGCAGGTCGACGCCGGCACGTGGCGGTACTCGTACCGGGAGCTGGAGTTCTCGCCGAGCCGCTTCCTCGCCGACCCGGACGGCACGAACACCGCGATGAAGGAGGTGCTGTACGGGTGACGATCAGGGTGCAGGACCCCGGGCTCGAGACGACGGTCCAGGACACCGGGCGCCTCGGCTACTACAGCATCGGCTTCCCGCCCTCGGGCGCGCTCGACTCGTTCGCCTACCACGTCGGCAACGCCCTGGTCGGCAACGAGCCGGGGGCCGCCGCCCTGGAGGCCGTCTACCTCGGGCCGACGCTCGAGTTCACCGTCGACACGGTCATCGCCGTGACCGGCGCCGACATCCCCGCGTTCGTCGACGGCGCGGAGATCCCGCTCTGGGAGTCTGTGGCGGTCTCCGCGGGCTCCGTGCTGTCGTTCGGGCAGCTGCGCGCGGGCGCCCGCCCGTACGTCGCGGTGGCCGGTGGCATCGATGTCCCGCTCTACTACGGCAGCCGCTCGACGTACACGCTCGTCGGGATCGGCGGGTTCGAGGGCCGAGCGCTGCGGGCGGGTGACGAGCTGCCGCTGGGCGACGCCGCGCGGGACCCGAGGGCCGGCCGCCGGGTGGACGACGCGGACATCCCGTCGCACCCGTCGACGGCCGAGGTGCACCTGCTGGTCGGGCTGCACAGCTACCGGCTCACCGAGGACAGCCTCGCGCGGTTCACCGACACCGAGTGGAAGGTGACCCCGGACGCCAACCGCGTCGGCTACCGGTTCCGGGGCGCCGAGCTGGAGTTCGTGCCCCGCGAGCAGCCCTTCGGGGCCGGCAGCGACCCCGCCAACGTCACCGACTGCGGCTACCCCGTCGGGTCGGTGCAGGTGCCCGGCGGCGTCGAGCCGATCGTGCTGCTGCAGGACGCCGTCACCGGCGGGGGCTACGCGACGCTCGGCACCGTCGTCTCCGTCGATCGCGACCGGCTCGCCCAGACCAAGACGGGCGACCGGACGCGCTTCGTCCCCGTCGACCTCGACGGGGCGCTGGCGGTCCGCCGGGACCGTCTCGGCGCGCTCGACCGCATCCGTTCCGCGCTCTCGTCCTAGGAGGACCTCGGTGGGCAGCCACACCATCACGTCCCGCACGCCCGGCGTCTTCTACCACCGGCCCTCACCCGACGCGGAGCCCTACGTGACCGAGGGCTCGTCGGTCGCGGAGGGCGACACCGTCGGGCTGGTGGAGGTCATGAAGACGTTCCACGAGGTCAAGGCCGACGCCGCGGGCACCGTGTCGAAGTTCCTCGTCGAGAACGAGGACGAGGTGACCATCGGCCAGGAGCTGGTCGAGCTGGAGACGTGACCGGGCTGCGGAAGGTCCTCGTCGCCAACCGCGGCGAGATCGCCCTGCGCGTGGTCCGGGCCTGCCGGGAGCTGGGCATCCGGGCGGTCGCCGTGTACTCCGACGCGGACGCGCAGGCCGCTCACGTGCGGCTGGCCGACGACGCCGTGCACCTCGGCAAGTCGGCCGCGTCCAAGAGCTACCTGGACGAGGAGAAGGTCGTCGAGGCCGCGCGCTCGGCCGGCGTCGACGCCGTCCACCCCGGCTACGGCTTCCTGTCCGAGCGGCCGTCGTTCGCCGCCGCGGTCGAGGAGGCGGGACTGACGTTCGTCGGCCCGTCGTCGTCGACGATCTCGACGATGGGGGACAAGGCGGCGGCGCGCGCCGTCGCCCGCCGCGCGGGCGTGCCGGTGGTGCCGGGCAGCGACGAGGTCGCGTCGGTCGACGACGCCGTGACGGCGGCCGAGGAGATCGGCTACCCGGTGCTGGTCAAGGCGTCGGCGGGTGGAGGCGGGCGCGGCATCCGGCCCGCGGCGTCGGCCGACGAGCTGCGCACCGTCGTCGCCGAGGCGCAGCGCGAGGCGGCGTCGGCGTTCGGGTCGGACGCGGTCTACCTCGAACGCGCCCTGCAGGGGCCGAAGCACGTCGAGGTGCAGGTGCTCGGCGACACCCACGGCAACGTCGTGCACTGCTTCGAGCGCGAGTGCTCGCTGCAGCGGCGCCGGCAGAAGATCCTGGAGGAGGCGCCGGCGCCGGGGCTCGACCCGTCGGTCCGCTCGGCGCTGTGCGACGCGGCGGTGCGGCTGGCGTCCGAGGTCGGCTACGTGGGTGCGGGCACCGTCGAGTTCCTCGTCGAGGGGTCGGAGTTCTTCTTCATCGAGATGAACACCCGCATCCAGGTCGAGCACCCGATCACCGAATGGGTCACCGGGCTCGACCTCGTCGCCGAGCAGCTGCGCATCGCGGGCGGCTCGCCGCTGTCGGTGGGCCAGGACGAGATCGTCTCCCGGGGCGCGTCGATCGAGTTCCGGGTCAACGCCGAGGACCCGGACCAGGACTTCCTGCCGTCGCCGGGGGACGTCACCGGGCTGGAGCTCCCCGGCGGGCCGGGCGTGCGCGTCGACACCGCGCTGATGGCCGGCGACGCCGTCCCGCCGTTCTACGACTCGCTCGTCGCCAAGCTCTCGGTGTGGGCGCCCACCCGCGAGCAGGCCCTGGCCCGCGGCCGCCGCGCGCTCGCCGAGTACCGCGTCGAGGGCCTGCCGACGACGATCGGGCTGCACCGCCGCCTGCTCGACGAGCCGGCCGTCGTCGACGGCACCTACGACATCACCACCCTGGAGACGTGGCTCGGGTCCGGTTCCGACCCGTGACCTCACCATGGGGGTATTCGTCGCCGTTATACGTTTTCGGCGTATCGCGACGATAGTGGTCCTCTGTCGGGTAAATTTCCGAGAATTGCCAGGTAATCATCAGGTCAAAGATCGCCGTCGTTCCCTATCGTCGCCGCGGACGGTGTGGCTCTGCGGGAAGGGACGGCATGGACGTGGCGCAGGACCCGGAATTCGCCGGCGTGATCGACTTCGCGGCCGTGGTCGACGACGTGACCGGGGCGAGCGCGCTGGACGCGGCGCACGCGGCGCTGCACGCCCTCGACCACCTCGGCGGAGAGCTCGCCTGCCGGGGCGCCGCGCCGGAGGACTTCGGCCCGCTCCTCGTCGACGACGTCCGCCGGCTGGTGGCCATGACGGCGGGTGCGCGGGCCCGGGAGGGCGGGCGGCCCGAGACGCGGGTCGAGGCCCTCGTCGACGCGTGCGCACGCTCCGAGCGTTTCGCCTACCTCACCGGGATCGCGATGCCCGGCGCGCGCGTGGACCAGCGGGTCCTCGTCATCTAGCCCGGGCCGATCAGGTCCGCAGCAGTTCCGCCGCCGGCACCCGCTCGACGCCGTGGTGGTCGAGCCGGCGCGCGAGGGCGTCGGCGATCTCGACGGCGTTCGGTCGGTCGCCGTGCAGGCAGATGGTGTCGACCTCGACGTCGAGGCGCTTGCCCGACGTCGAGGTGACGTGCCCCTCGAGCAGGTCGACCGCCTGCTGCGCGACGGCCTCCGGGTCCTTCGCCTTGGGCTCGGGCTCGACGATGATGTGGCCCTCGTCGGTGTACTCGAGGTCGGCGAAGCCCTCGCGCGCGACCTTCGCGCCGAGCGACCGGGCCAGCTCCGCGGTCGGCCCGGCCAGCCAGAAGATCATCAGGTCCGGGTCGAGGCGCAGCACGGCCTCGGTGATCGCGGTGGTGATGTCGGGATCGGTGAGCGCCATCCCGTAGAGCGCGCCGTGCGGCTTGACGTGCACGACCTCGGCGCCCTCCGCGCGGGCCGTCGCCTGCAGGGCACCCGTCTGGTACAGCACGAGCTGCGCCGCCTCGTCCGGGCGCAGGGCCATCCGCCGGCGCCCGAAGCCGACGAGATCGGGCAGCCCGGGGTGGGACCCGATGGCGGTGTTGGTCGCGACGGCGGTGCGCACCGAGTCGCGCATCGTCACCGGATCGCTCGCGTGGTACCCGCACGCGACGTTCACCGACGTCACGTACGCCATGAGCTCGCCGTCGTGCCCGAGCTTCCAGCGCCCCAGGCTCTCGCCGGCGTCCGCGTTGAGGTCGACACGGGTCTTCATGGTCGGTCAGTGTCCGCCCGAAATGCCCCGACGTGAACCTCCGCCCAGTCGCGGAACGTCCGGGCGGGTCGGCCGAGCAGGTCCGGCACGGTGCTCATGACCCGGCTGTCGCCGTACTCCCCGCCGCGGAAGAAGCGGAAGAACGCGTCGACGTACGGCTCCGGCATGACCCCCCTCATCCGCGTGCGGGCCACGTCGTCCGGCTCGGGCTCCAGGCGCAGGTCGCGGCCGAGGAGCTCGCCCAGCACCGCGAGCCGGTCGGCCGGCCGCGTCGCCTCCGGTCCGGTGAGCCGCAGGCTGCGGCCCCCGAGCCCGGAGCCGGTGAGCGCGCGGGTGGCGACGGCGCCGATGTCGGCCGGGTCGATGACGGTGACCGGGACGTCCGCGAACGGCTCGACGACGACGTCGGGCAGCGGCACCCACCGCAGGGCGTTGGACGCGAAGCCGCTCGGGCGCAGCACGGTCCACTCCAGGCCCGAGTCCCGCACGGCGGCCTCGGAGACGACGTTGAACCGGGTGACGGCGTTGTCGAGGTCCCCGCCGACGACGGCCCCGGTCGAGAGCAGCACGACGCGGCGGACGCCCGCGGCCCGCATGTCGGCCAGCAGCCCCGGTGGGTCGGGGTGGCCCGCCGGGAGGAAGACGGCGTCCGCGCCGGCCCACGCGTCCGCGACGGCGGCCCGGTCGCCCAGGTCCCCGCGCATGGCCGTCGCCCCGTCGACGGGCGAGCCCCGCCGGGACAGGGCACGGACCTCGGCCACCCCGGCCAGCGCCCGCACCACCTCGGTACCCACGTTCCCGGTCGCCCCGGCGACCACGACGGTCTCGATGTCCATGGCCGCGATGGTGGGCGTCGCGAGGGAACCGCGAGGTGCCCTCAGGCGAGCTCGTGGGCGTGCTCCTCGGCCCACGCCGTCAGGGCCGTCAGCGGGCCCAGCAGCGAGACACCGAGCGCGGTGAGCCGGTACTCGCCGCCCCGGACCTCCGGCCGCTCGACCAGCCCCGCCTCGCCGAGCCGGCGCAGGGTCTGCGTGAGCATCTTCTTGCTGATCCCGCCGGCGCGGTCGAGCAGCGCCGTGTAGCGCCGCGGGCCGTGCGCGAGGCCCACGAGGACGACCACCGACCAGGTGTCCGCGATCAGCTCGAGCGCCGAGCGCGCCGGGCAGTCCGCGAGGAAGACGTCGGGCGCCGGCGTGCTCACCTCACGCGCCCGGCGCCGACGGCACCGGGGTCTCGACCGACAGCGTGTCCAGCCCGGCGCGCAGGGCCTCGGCGAGCAGGGCGATCTCCTCGTCACCGACGACGAGCGGCGGCGACACCGCCACGCCCCGCCCGAGCCCGCGCACGAGCACGCCCTCCTTGCGGACGGCCCGCAGCAGCGCGTTGGGCGCGTCGGGCACCCCGTCGAGCACGTCCTGCTCGAGCTCGACCGCCGCGAGGAAGCCGAAGCCGGCGCGGACCTCGTGGACGTGGGGGTGCGCCGTCAGCGGCGCGAGCGCCTCGAACAGCGGCGTCTCGAGCTCCTCGCCGCGGGTGATGAGCCCCTCGCGCTCGTAGACGTCGAGCGTGGCCATGCCGGCGGCGCACGCCGTCGGGTGGCCGGAGTACGTCGGGCCGTGGCGCAGCGTGCGCTCGCCGGGCGTGGTCCACCACGGCGCCGCGACCTCGCCGGACACCACCACGCCGCCGAGGGGCAGGTAGCCGCTGGTGACGCCCTTGGCGAAGGTGATCATGTCGGGCCGGACGCCGAAGCGCTCGATGCCGAACCACGTGCCGAGCCGCCCGAAGCCGCAGATCACGGCGTCGATGACCAGCAGCACCCCGTGGCGCCGGCACAGCTCCGCGACGCCCTCGACGTAGCCGTCGACGGGCAGGTGGACGCCGCCCGCGCCCGTGACGGGCTCGATGACGAACGCCGCGATCCGCTCTGGACCGACCTCGGCGAAGATCTTCTCGACGCCGTCGAGGTCGTGCAGCGGCGCGACCGTCGCCTCGCCGGCCAGCACGCCCCAACCCTCGCGGTTCGGCGGGATGCCGGTGATCGACGTCCCGTAGCCGTGCGTTCCGTGGTAGCCGGTCTCGCGGGAGACGACGTGCACGCGCTGGTGCTCGCCGCGGGCCTGCCAGTACCCGCGCGCCAGCTTCACGGCCGTGTCGATGGCGTCGGCGCCGCCCGACCCGAAGAAGATGCGGGCGTCGTCGACGGGCGCGAGGTCGGCGAGCCGCTCGGCCAGCTCGAGCGCGGGGCGGTTGGCGATGTCGGAGAAGCACGAGTACGCCTCGAGCTTGCCCATCTGCGCCATCGCGGCCTGGACGATCTCCTGCCGCCCGTGGCCGACGTTGGCGTACCAGAGGCTCGCGCAGCCGTCGAGGTAGCGCCGCCCCTCCTCGTCGAAGACCCACGGCCCCTCGCCCCGGTCGACGACGAACTCGTGGCCGTCCACGGCCGCCATGTCGGAGAACGGGTGCCACAGCCGGGTGCTCATGGTCGCGATTCTCCGCGTCTACCGGTCCGTACGGGAGGGGAGCGGCCGGTCGGCGCTCGTCATTGCGCCGATCGACGTAACAAGAGTTTCGTCCGGAACGAGAGGTTGTCGGCGCCCGACGGAGCGGCGCAGGACCCTGGGGGACGAGATGGCGTTGCCGGCACTGCTGGTGGCTGGCGTGGTGGGGTTGGCGGCCGTCGGCGGCACGACCGTGGCCGTGATGGCGTCGGCGGGCGAGACGGCGGTGGTCCAGCGGGTGGTGGACGGGGACACCTTCGACGCCCTGTCCGAGGACGGCCGCACGATGAGGGTGCGCCTGCTCAACGTCGACACCCCGGAGACCAAGGACCCGAACAGGCCGGTCGAGTGCCTGGGGCCGGAGGCCTCGGCGCGGCTCGGTCAGCTCCTTCCGTCGGGTAGCACGGTCACGCTGGAACGCGATTCCGAGACCGTCGACGGTTACGGCCGCGAGCTCGCCGGCGTGACGAACGCGGACGGGGTACTCGTCAACGCCGAGCTCGCCCGTGAGGGCCTCGGTGTGCCCATGGTCGTCGGTGGCAACGACCGGTTCGAGCCGCAGGTCGTCGCCGCCAACCAGGAGGCTCGGACGGCGAGGCGGGGTCTCTACGCGGAGAGCGTGACCTGCACTCTGCCCGGCCAGGTGGCCGCCGTGGAAGCCGCCGCCCAGCCGTGGAGCTACGTTCCGGCAACGCCGGAGCAGTGGGACGCCCAGGCCGCGAGACTCGAGGGGATCGCGAGTGAGGCTCGAGCCGTCCTCGCGCGCTTCGATGGACCGCGCGTCGGGGTCACCTGGACGGCGTTCAGCGTGTCCGAGCAGGAAGGTCTGCGTCTGCGTACCCGGGCGGTGGCCGACGACGCCGCCGGTGACGCAGGCATCTCCCGTGGTCGTGCCAGCGACCAACGCGAGCAGGCCGCCGCCCAGCAGCGGGCGCAGGAGGAGGCCGCTCGGCAGGCCGAGCGCGAGCAGGAAGCGCGTGAGGAGGCCGACCGGCAAGCCCGCGCGCAGGCCCGCGCCGACGAGCAGGCGCGACGCCGGGCAGCGGCGACCGCGTCCGACGACTCGAGCTCGTCGAGCAGTCCGCGCGCGAGCAGCAGCGCCTCCGGCAGCGCGTACCCCGGCTACACCGGACCTCGGTGCTACGCCCCCGGCGGCCGGACCTGGCGTCCCTGCTGACCACGATCGCTCCGCGTGCTCCTCGGGGTCGACGTCACCGCCCTGCCGGAGCACCCGCAGCGATCACGGTCCGGCCGCTCCCGCTCCGACCATGATCCGCCCCGGTGCTCCGTGCGGCGGTTGTGGTCCGGTCGACGGAGCACCCGGAGCGATCACGGCGCGCCCAGCCCCAGCGGCAACGGCGCGTCGGGGTCCGCGAGGGAGTCCAGGCACCGGCGGACCGCCACGGCCCAGGGCGTCCAGCCGGCCCGCTCGGCGAGGGCGACGGCCGCCGACCACTCCCGCTCGGCGGTGCCGAGGTCGCCGAGGGTCCGGGCCGCGAGGCCCGTCCACAGCGTCACCGGCCCGAGCACCGCCCCGCCGAACCCGACGAGCACCGCCGCGTCCGGGTCCACGGGGAGCACGTCGCGGACGTGGGCCGCCGTCGCCTCGTCGCCGAGACGGGACGCCACGGCCGCCGCGAGCGCCGCGGCCGCGCGGGAGAACCACATGGCCGGGTCGGCGGCGCGCCGGGCGTACTCGGTGAGGTGCTCGCGGGCCCGGTCGTCGTCCCCGCCGCAGGCCGCGGCGTAGGCCGCCGCCGCGGACCAGGCCGCGGTGTTGAGCGCCCGCGTGGCGGCGTGGGCGGCCAGGGGCTCCAGCCCGGCGACGGTCCCGAGCAGCAGGTGCTGCACGAGCAGGTGGGCACCCGCCGCGAACGGGGCGGCCGGCAGGCCGAGCGCCTGGCCCCGCTCGGCGGCGCGGCTCGCGGCGGCGTCGGCGCCCGGGTCGCCCTCGGCCAGGAGCATCGCGGCCTCGGCCACCTGCGCGGCCCAGATCGACCGGGGCCGGAACCAGCGCTCGGCGGCGGTCTCGAGCTCGACGCGAAGCTTGTGCGCCCGTTCGGTGTGGCCGACGGCGAGCTCGGCGGTCATGAGCAGCTCGGTGCCGTCCAGGTGCAGCGACGGGTTCCCGGTCGCGATGGCGAGGCGGTGGGCGTCGGCGGCGATCGCCAGCCGGTCGAGACCCGGGACCGTCCCGTCGGCGAGGTGACGCGCCTCGAGGGCGCGGACCCGCGCCCGGGACACGGGGTCGTCGCCGGCGACCCTCTCGGCCAGCGCCCTCGCCTCGGCGATGAGCGCCGCGCCGTCGTCCTGCGTCGTCGCCGACGCCTCGCGGGCCGTCGCGACGAGCAGGTCGAGCCGGAGCCGTGGCCCCAGCGGCCGGTCGAGCAGGCGGTGCAGGCGGGCGTACCGGCGCGGGTCGCCCTGCACGGAGAGACCGAGCGGCTCGTCGCCGACCGCGACCAGCACGGCGAGCTCGTCGTCGCCGGCGGCGAGGGCGGCGTCCAGCGCCTCGTCGAGGGCGTCCTCGAGGTCGACGTCGGGCCCGACGTCGCCGGTCGTGCGCCGCGCCGAGAGGCACAGGGCGCGGTACCCGACCAGGCGCGCGCGGGTGGCGTCGGTCGCCGCCGGCTCGGCCGCCGCGAACAGGGCGAGTGCCTCGGGGATCGCCCGCCGGCGGTAGGACTCGACGCCGGCGTCCACCCGCGCCGCGGCGACCCGGGCCGGAGGGAGCAGGGTGGCGGCGCCGTCGGTGTGGCGCAGCACGGTGAACGCGTCGGCGCGGCCGTCGAGCGCCTCGAGACGGGCGAGGTGCAGGTGGGCGGCCCGCACCGCGGACACGCCGGCGCGCAGGCCGTCGGCGTCGAGGTCGTGGCGCAGCACGTAGCGGTCGCCGCCGCCCGCGACGAGGCCGGCCGCGGCGGCCACCTCGAGGTCGTCGGCCACCTCGAGGGGCCGCCGGCCCAGGACGGCGGCGAGACCGGCCAGGTCGATCGGGCGCAGCACCGCCAGGGCCTCGACGGCCCGGCGGGTCGCCAGGGGCAGCTGCGCGACCTGGAGGTCGATCACCGCGCGGACCTGGTCGGGCACGTCGGCGACCGCCGCACGGGCCTCCGCCCGGTCCGAGCAGCGCCCCAGCAGGTCGAGCAGCGCGGTGACGTGGAGGGCGAGCCCACCGGACCGGCGGGTGACGGCGGCGACCAGGGCCTCGTCCGGCGCGAGCGCGGCGAGGCGACGCCGCACGAGCACGGCGACCGCGTCGGGGGCGAGCGGGCCGACGGTGCGGGTGACGACGCCGTCGTGCCCGCGGAGCTCGGCGAGGGCGCGGTCCCACCGCGGGCGGGGGACGGTGTCGGGCGCCCGGGCCGCCACCACGACGACGACCCCGGCGGGCGGTCCGCGGCGCGCGAGCGCCCGCAGGACGTCGAGCGACGCGGAGTCGGCGCGGTGGGCGTCGTCGAGGGCCACCAGCACGGGCGCGTCCTGCGCGCGGTCGCCGAGTCGCACGTGCAGCCAGGGACCGAGGTCGCGGTCGGAGGCGGGCGCCCGGATCTCCAGGTCGTCGATCACCTCGTGCCACGGGGCGGCCGGGACGTCGTCCTCGCCCCACGCCGACGCCGCGGTGCGCGCACCCCGCGCCCGCGCCGCGTGGAGCACGGCCCGCAGCACGGCGCTCTTGCCGGCGCCCGCGCGCCCGTGCAGGACGATCACCCGCCCGTCGCCGTGCAGGGCGTCGAGGATCGCCGCGGTGAGGTCGTCACGGCCCACGAGCTCGGGCGCCGGCGCCGCGTCGGCGGTCCGGGGGGTGGCGAGCGAGCCGTACAGCGCCCGCAGCTCCGGGCCCGGCTCGACGTCGAGCTCGTCGCGGAGCCGCCGGCGCACCTCGAGGTAGGTGTCGACGGCCTCGCGCCGGCGCCCACCGTCGCGCAGCGCCCGGACGAGCAGCCCCGCGAGCTCCTCGTCGAGGCGGTCCTCCCCGGCGAGGAGGTCGACGACCTCGCCGAACCGCCCCGCGTCGAGCAGCAGCTCCGCGTGGCGGACGGTGACCGTGCGGCGCCGCTCCTCGGCGCCGCGGCGGGCCTCCGCGAGGCGGTCGCCGCCGAGCCCGAGGAACGGGGTGCCTCGCCACGCGCCGCGGGCGGCCTCGTGGAGCGCGAGGTCGGCGCCGCGCAGGGCGGCGTCGGCGAGGCGGTCGAACGCCAGGAGGTCGACGGCGTCCGGTGCGACGTGCAGCGTGTACAGGCCGCCGCTCGCCGTGATCCACGGCTCCGGGCGGTCGCCGAGCCAGTCGCGCAGCCGCGTCAGCGCGACCTGCAGCGCACCGCGGGGGTGCTTCGGCAGGTCCTCGCCCCACGCCTCGTCGATGAGGACGTCGCCGTCGACGGCCTCCCCGGCCCGCAGGGCGAGGAGCGCGAGGAGGACGGCGTGGGTCCGGCTGCGGCGCGGGTCGGGGACGCCGTCCCGGACCACGGCGACGCCGCCGAACAGCCGGATCCCGACCGACGTCATCCATCCCCCCGGGCGTCACGTCACGTGATCGCCTCGCGGAAGGGTACGTCGTCCGGGCGAGCCCGACATGCGGCCGAGTGGACGAATCAGCGCTTCGGCGTGACCGCCGTCAGACGGTCGGCCAACCCGCTCGGCACGTCCCACTCGCCCGGCGCGCCGCCGCTGGCGTCGTAGCGGCGGGCCGCCTCGAGCACGACGTCGGCGTCGTCGGGCGTGATGCGCGAGAACCGCACGCGCGGCTTGCCCGGCCCGTCGAGCGCGACGTTGCCCGGGTTCGGGCAGCCGCCGACGCACGGCACGTGCCGGACGCGGACGTCGGTGCCCGCGACGGCCCGGTCCAGCGCGTCCCCGAAGGACCCGCTGGCCGGCTCGTCGCGGGGGCAGGTGCGGCAGATCAGCAGCGGCACGTCAGGGCCGTGCCTGCACGGTCTGCCGCGTCGACTCGGTCACCGGGCCGGCCGGCGCGTCGAGCCCGCTGACCGGGGCGACGCCGCTGTCCTCCTTGTGGAAGCGACCGTCCTTCATGATCGCGTGCAGCTTGTCGTGGTCCTGCAGCACGGTGATGTCGGCCAGCGGGTCGCCGTCGACGAGGATGAGGTCGGCGAGGTAGCCGGGCTGCACCTTCCCGAGCTCGTCGGGGCGCAGCATGATCTCGCCGCCCCAGGCGGTGGCCGAGACGATGGCCTCCATCGGCGTGAAGCCGAGACGCTCGACGAAGTGCTCGAGGTCGCGGGCGTAGGTGCCGTGCGGGGTCCACGCGAAGCCGTAGTCGCCGCCGGGCAGGAGCTTGATGCCGCGACGGTGCATCTCGCGCAGCCCGTCGGTGGCCATCTCCAGTTCCTTCTTGTACCCGACGGCCTCGGCGGCCTCCTGCGGGAACCCGAAGGCCTCGGCCTCGTAGAGCGTCGCGATCAGCCAGTTGATGCCGGGGGCGACGAACACCCAGTCCTTGTTGGCCTCGAGCATGTCCATGCCCTCGGCGTCGGTGAAGCTGGCGTGGTAGATGATGTCGACCTTGTTCCGCAGACACATCTTGACGCTCTCGGCGGAACGGGCGTGGGCGCAGACGCGCTTGCCGCGGCGGTGGGCCTCGGTGACGGCGGCCGCGACCTCCTCGTCGGAGAAGTAGGTGTCCTCCGCGCGCTGGGTGCCGGTGATCTCCTCGCCGGTCATCGACAGCTTGATCTGGTCGACGCCCAGGTCGATCAGCTGGCGCACCGCGAGGCGCATGCCCTCGGGCCCGTCCGCGAACTTGGTGATCGACTTGATGAGCGCGCCGCCGGTCACCGCGATCTCCGGGCCGTTGGCGAGGTAGCGCGGGCCGGGGATGCGTCCGGCGTTGATCGCGTCGCGGCACACGACGTCGAGGCGCTCCTTGGCCGACGCCGCGCCGAGGCACATCGTGTAGCCGGAGTCGATGTACTTCTTCGCCGACTCCATCGAGAACAGCAGGTGCTCCTCGACGGGCATCGTGCCGAGGCCGTCGAGGTCGGCGGAGTTGTTCCAGCTGAAGTGGGTGTGCGCGTCGCACAGTCCGGACATCAGCGTGCGGCCCCGGCCCTCGACGACCTGGGCGTGCAGGGCGCGGGACTCGTCGACCGTGCCGACGGCCGCGATCCGGTCGTCCTCCACCAGCACGTCGCCCGGGTACGGGTCGGCGCCGGTGGAGTCGAGGATCGAGACGTCGCGGAACAGGACCTTGGACATGACGGTCTCCTCGTCAGCGAGGGTGGTGCGGGATCAGAAGAACTTCAGGAGGTGCTCGGTGACCTCGTGGGGCTTCTCGAGCGCGGTCCAGTGGCCGCAGTCGTCGAACACGTCGACGACGGCACCGCCGTGGCTTTCGGCGAGCTGGTGGGTGACGGCGGGGGCGCCGACTCCGTCGTCGGCCCCTGTGAGCAGCAGCAACGGCAGCGACGGGTCGATCGGGCCGGGGTCGCCGGCGCCGGCGAGCGCCTCGCAGGACCGGGCGTAGCCCTCGGGGTCCTGGCGCAGCACCAGCTCGCGGACCGCGGCGGCCGTCGCGGGGTGGTCGCGGCGGGTGGCCTCGGCGGTGGCGTTGGTCATCACGGCGTCGGCGACGTCCACCATGCCCTCGGCGCGCACCTTGGCCGCGCGGTCGTGCTGGCCCAGCTGCCCGGCCTCGGGCAACGGCGCCGGCACGGCGCCCAGCAGGGCGAGGTGCGAGACGAGCTCGGGACGGCGGGCGGCCAGGCTCCGCACGGAGATCGTGCCCATCGAGTGCCCGACGACCCGCGCCGGACCGGCGTCGAAGGCCTCGATCAGGGCGGCGAGGTCGTTGGCGAAGCCCTCGATCGAGAGCGTGCCCGCCAGCGGCGAGCGTCCCGAGCCCTCCGTGTCGGGGCGCACGACGCGGAAGCGCTCGGCCAGCGCGGCGACCTGCGGCTGGTAGAAGTTCGACGTGCCGCCCAGGCCGTGCACCAGCACGACCAGCGGGCCGTCACCCTCGACCTCGACGGCCAGGTCCTTGCCGTTGACCTGCAATGGATCACCTTTCATCGGATGGTGTTGCGGAGCGCGCCGAGACCCGTGATCGCGCACTCGACGACGTCGCCGGGGCGCAGGAAGCGCGGCGGGTCGAAGCCGATGCCGACCCCGGCCGGGGTGCCGGTGGCGATCACGTCGCCGGGCAGCAGGGTGATCCCGGCGGAGATCACGCGGATGAGCTCGGGGACGTCGAAGATCAGGTCGGCGACCGGTGCCTTCTGCCGGGGCTCGCCGTTGACCGTCGAGGAGACCTCGAGGGCGGCGAGGTCGGCGACCTCGTCCGCGGTGACCGCCCAGGGACCCATCGGCGCGTGGGTGTCGAGCGACTTGCCGAGCAGCCACTGCTTGTGGTCGCGCTGCACGTCGCGGGCGGTGACGTCGTCGACGATCGTGTAGCCCCAGACGTGGGCCATCGCGTCGTCGCGGGTGATGCCGCGGCCGCCGCGACCGATGATCACGGCGAGCTCGGCCTCGTAGTCCAGCTCCGCGGTGATGCCGGCGTGGGCCTCGACGTCGTCGTACGGGCCCGTCACCGCGGTCGTCGCCTTGGAGAAGACGATCGGCTTGTCGGGCAGGTCCTCGGAGCGCTGCGGGGTGTCGTAGCCCGAGCGCCCGAACTCGGCGACGTGCTCGCGGTAGTTCTTGCCGACGGCGAACAGGTCGCGACGCGGCGTCGGGAACGGCGCGCGCAGGTGCGGCCGGTCGACGGCGGGGAGATCGGCCGCCGCGGCGATGCGCGGACCCTGGACGTCCCAGTCCGCGACCAGGTCCAGCAGGCTCGCGCCGTCCACGACGGGCGTCAGGTCGCGCACCGTCGTCTCGTCGTCGTCCAGGCGCCCGACCGCCTCCCGGCCGTCGGCCACGAACGTCACGAGCTTCACGGGCAGGCTCCCTCGACTCAGGGGTGATGTGGCGACCAATCACGACCAATGAGTCGGTGTGGTGGCCCACGTTCGACCGTAGGACCTGCTCGCGCCGACGCCAAGGGGTGACGGGCCGCGAGATTGGTCTAGTATTGGTCAGGTGGAGACGACGGTGGCGACGCGGTTGCGCGGCCTGCTCGAGGAGGCCGTGGCCGCCGGCACGCTCGGCACCGGCTCGAAGATCCCGACCGAACGGGCGCTGAGCGACACGCTGCAGGCGTCGCGCACGGCGGTGCGCGCGGCGCTGGCCGAGCTCGAGCGCGAGGGGCGGATCACCCGCCACGTCGGGCGCGGCACGTTCCTCGCCGAGCTCGAGGGCGACCCGTCGCTGCCGTCGGGCACGCCGCTGCAGACGAGCCCCGCGGAGATCATGGCCACGCGGCTGGTGCTCGAGCCCGAGGTCGCCGCGCTCGCGGCGCGGCACGCCACGCAGGCCGACGTCGAGCACATCGAGCACTGCCTGCGCCGCGGCGACGCGTCCGCGACCTACGAGGAGTTCGAGGCGTGGGACTCCGCGCTGCACCGGGCCATCGCCGCGGCGGCGCACAACGGGCTGCTGCTGCGGTTGTTCGACACCATGAACGTGGCCCGCGACCTGCCGGTGTGGGGCAGCATCAAGCGGCGCTCGGCGTCCCCGGAGCGGCGGCGCGGCTACGAGCGCTGCCACGGCGAGATCGTCGCCGCGCTCACCGAACGTGACGCCGACGCGGCCCGCGAGCGCATGCGCGCCCACCTCGTGGACGTCCGCACGAACCTGCTCGGGTCGCCCTGACGCGTCGGCGTCGTGCGCTACCGTGCGAGCCGTGACCGCCTCGTACTCCATCGACGACGGCGTTGGCGGACGCGGCCCCCTCGACGCGGGCGCGACGCCGGCCGACATCCGCGCCAAGCTCCTGCCCGAGGACCGCATCGGGTTCGACCGCGCGCTCGACGCAGCGCTCGCCGAGGTGCGGACCAGCCTCGACCTCACGGGCCTGTTCACGATGCTCGAGCGCTGGCGTCGCCTCGCGCTGGCGCAGCAGGACCACGTGGCCTTCGCGCGAACGGCGCGTCGCGCTGCGGAGAAGCTCACGGGCGAGATCCCGCCCGAGGACGAGTCCCTGGCCGTGACCCGATCCCGGACCGGTATGTGAGCGACGGTGTACGTCGTCGACGCGGACGACGTGGCCCACGACGTCGATCGGCTGCCGCCGCGTGCTGCGCGCGCCTTCGCCGAGTTCCGCGCCGCGGTCGAGCTGTCTCCCTGGACGGTGGCCCCGTCGATCAACCCGGACAACCCGTATGCGCCGGTGCGTCTCCACCTCCTGCAGAGCGACGACGGCTCGGCGTTGATCAGCTACCTGGTCCGCGACCTCGAGCGGATCGTCGATGTCCTCCGACTCCAGTGGCTCGGCTGACCGTGCCCGTCACCCCTCGACCGGGCACCCCGCGGCCATGAGCAGCACCGAGAGTGCCGACGCCGTGGTCGTCGGCGCCGGGCTCAACGGCTTGGTCGCGGCCAACCTGCTCGCCGACCGCGGCTGGTCGGTGCGGGTGCTCGAGGCCTCCGACGCCCCCGGCGGCGCGGTGCGCACCGAGGAGATCACCGCGCCCGGCTACCGCAGCGACCTCGGCAGCGCGTTCCACCCCATGGGCTACGTCTCGCCGGTGCTGCGCGGGCTGGACCTCGGCGCCCACGGCCTGCGCTGGCGGCACGCGCCGGCGCCGCTGGCCCACGTCCTGCCCGACGACCGCGGCGTGCTGCTCTCCCGCGACGTCGACGTCACCGCTGCGTCGCTCAACCGCTTCGCCCCCGGCGACGGCGACGCGTGGCGGCGCCTCGCCGCGGAGTGGCAGCGGCTGCGGGACCCGCTGATCGCCGCGTTCCTCGGGCCCTTCCCGCCGGTGCGCGACGCAGCGCGGGTGCTGCGGACGCTCGGCGGCCCGGACGCGCTGCGCCTGGCGCGGCGGATGCTGCTGCCCGCGACGCGGTTCGGCGAGGAGGAGTTCGCCGGCGAGGGTGCGCGCGTGCTGATCGCCGGCAACGCGCTGCACACCGACCTGCCCGTCACCCAGACCGCGAGCACCGCCTTCGGCTGGCTGCTCTCGATGCTGGCCCAGGACGTCGGGTTCCCGGTGCCCGAGGGCGGGGCACGCTCGCTGACCGATGCCCTCGTCGCGCGGCTCGCGGCGCGTGGCGGCACCGTCGACTGCCACCGCCCCGTCACGCGTGTCCTCGTCGAGGGCGGGCGGGCCGTCGGGGTGGTCGACGCCGCGGGCGGTCTCGTGCGGGCGCGGCGGGCGGTGCTCGCCGACGTGCCCGCCCCGCTGCTGTTCGGCGACCTCGTCGGCCACGAGCACCTGCCCCCGCGGCTCGTGTCCGACCTCGCGCGGTTCCACTGGGACGACGCCATCCTCAAGGTCGACTGGGCGCTGTCGTCGCCGATCCCCTGGACCGCGCCCGAGGCCCGCGAGGCCGGCACGGTGCACCTCGGCGGCGACACCGCCGGGCTCGTCGACTTCGGGGCCGACCTCGCCACCGGCCGGATGCCGCGGGAGCCGTTCATGCTGCTCGGGCAGATGACGCTGTCGGACCCGCTGCGCTCGCCGCCGGGCACCGAGTCGGTGTGGGCGTATACGCACCTGCCGCACGCGCGTCGGCAGACCGAGGCGGAGCTCGCCGCGCAGGTCGACCGGATGACCTCGGTGATCGAGCGGCACGCGCCGGGCTTCGGCGCGCGGGTCGTGGCGCGGGTCGTCTCGCGGCCGTCCGACCTGCAGGCCCGCGACCCGTCCCTGGTCCGCGGCGCGCTGATGCAGGGCACCGCGCACGTCCACCAGATGCTGGTCTTCCGGCCCACGCCAGGGCTCGGGCGCCCGGACACGCCCGTCGAACGGCTCTACCTCGCGGGGGCGACGGCCCACCCGGCCGGGGCGGTGCACGGCGCGCCCGGGGCCAACGCGGCGCGGGCCGCGCTGGCACGCGAGGGGCGGCTCGGCGGCGTGTACGGGGCCGGGATCCGGGCGGCGCAGCGGCTGGTCTACGGGGCCGACGACTCCCGCGGCAGGGTCCTCGCCGGCAGGTAGTCGCCGATCAGCTCGCGGTGCCACCACGCGCCGGTCGCGCGGACCCACGCCGGGCGCGCGCCGCCGAACGGGTCGTGGCCGAGCAGCCGCAGCGTGGCGGTGTCGGCGGCGAGGAGGCGGTCGAGCAGCACCGGCAGCCAGCCGCGGGCCATGCGCGGGGCCAGTGGGGCGAACTGCGCCAGGGCGACGGTGAAGGCGATGGCGTCGGCGAGCGCGACGAGGTGCTGGACCACCCGGCGGGCGACGAGGCAGGCCGGTGCGGCGAGCCGGTCGAGCACGGCGCCCCCCCCGGCGTGGAGGCGACGTGTACCCGCTCCGCCGTCCGGTCGACGCGCCCGGCGTGTCGTCATCGCGAGCGTGTGGCGATCCTGGCGCTGGACGCCAGCAATGCCGCGTTGCTCGCACACGGAGTGTGCGCGGGGCGTCAGGCGAGCGCGGCCGCGACGATCGCGTCGGCGTCGAGGCGGTGGTGGGCCCAGGCACCGGCGAGGTCGGACGAGCGGCCGAAGTCGGTGACCCCGAGGTGGGCCGCGCGCACGCCGTGGACCGAGCCGAGGAACGCCAGGGTGTGCGGGTGGCCGTCGAGGACGGTCACGAGCGGGGCGGCGCGGTCGGCCGGGAACGCGGCGTCGAGCACCCAGCTCGGAGCGTCCTCGGCGGCGCCAGTCGCGGCGGTGCGGGCGCGCAGGGCGCGGAACAGGCGGTCCGGGCTGGTGACGACCACGACGTCGGCGGCGACGCCCTGCGCCTCCAGCCGGTCGGCGGCCTCGAGGGCGTTGGGCACCACGGCGCCGACGGCCGCGATCGTCACCTGCGGGGCGCGGGCCGCGCGGCGCAGCAGGTACGCGCCCGCCTGCACCTGACGGCGCCGCTCGGCGCGCGCCGCGGGGTCCGACGGGACGGCGGCGAGACTCTGGTCGACCGGGACCGTCGACAGGCGCAGGTAGGTCGACGAGCCGCCGGCACGGCCCAGGCGCGCCAGGCCGTCGAGCAGGCACCAGCCGACCTCGACGCCGAATGCCGGCTCGAACGCGACGCAGCCCGGCTGCTCCAGCCCGATCGACGGGGTGGTGATCGACTGGTGGGCGCCGCCCTCGGGCGCCAGCGAGACCCCCGACGGCGTCCCGACGAGGATCGACTGGCCGCCCGCGTACATCCCGAACGCCCACGGCTCGAGCGCGCGGGCGACGAAGGGGTCGTAGAGCACGCCGACGGGCAGCAGCGGCTCCCCCCACCGCGACCACGTGGCGCCGAGCTCGCCGAGGAGCCCGACGAGGTTGGTCTCGGCGATCCCCAGCTCGATGTGCTGGCCGGACGGCAGCTCGTGCCAGTGCAGGATCGTCTCGGCGTCGTCGGCGAACCAGTCGCGACGCTCGTGCGGCGACCACGACCCGACCTTGTTCAGCCAGCCGCCGAGGTTGGTCGACGACGTGACGTCCGGGCTGACCGTCACCACCCGCCGGGCGGCCTCGGGGGCGGACCGGGTGAGGTCGAGCAGCGCCCGGCCCAGCGCCTGCTGGGTGTGGCCGGTGCCGGTGGGGGTGCGGTCGAGGTCGGCGGGGATCTCCGGCGGACCCGCCGGGGTCGCGGGAGAGCGGCGCAGGCGAGCGGCGGTGTCGCGGCACAGGTCGGCGGCCGGGCCGTCGGGAAGCGGCGCCCACGGGTCGTCGAGGTCGGTGCCCAGGCCCGTGGCCAGCGCCCGCATCTGGGTCTCGGTGAGCAGGCTCGAGTGGTTCTGGGGATGGCCCTGGGTGGCCAGGCCGTAGCCCTTCACGGTGTAGGCGAAGATCACCGTCGGGCGGGTGTCGTCGATCGCATCGTAGGCGTCGGCCAGCGCGCCGAGGTCGTGGCCGCCGAGGTTGCGGATCGCCGCGTGCACCGCGCCGTCGTCGACGTCCTTGAGCAGCCCGGCGATCGCCTCGGCGTCCGGGCCGTCGCCGGGCAGGCGCTCGCGCAGCTGCAGCGGGGTGCAGCGCAGCAGCCGCTGGTACTCCGGGTTGGTCATCTCGTCGATGCGCCGGCGCAGGGCGTCGCCGCCCGGCCGGGCGTACAGCTCGCCCAGCAGCCGCCCGTACTTGACGGTGATGACCTGCCACCCGGCCGCGGTGAACAGGCCGTGCAGCCGCGTCGCGGAGATGTCGGGGACCACGCGGTCGAGGCTCTGGCGGTTGAAGTCGACGATCCAGCAGACCTCGCCGAGCTCGCGGACGATCGGGTCGAGCACGGCCTCCCAGACCGCGCCCTCGTCGAGCTCCGCGTCGCCGACCAGCGAGAACTGCCGTCCCGAGCCGGCGGCCCCGCGCAGGCCGTCGGCGTAGCGGCGCGCGATCGTGCCCCAGATCGGGGCGGTGGCGCCGATGCCGACCGAGCCGGTGGAGTAGTCGACGGGGTCGGGGTCCTTCGACCGCGACGGGTAGGCCTGCAGCCCGCCGGCCTCGCGCAGCGTCGTCAGGTACGACGCGTCGAGCTCGCCGAGCAGGTGGTTGATCGCGTGCAGCACCGGCGAGGCGTGCGGCTTGACCGACACCCGGTCCTCGGGGCGCAGCGTCCGGAACCACAGCGCGGTCATGATCGAGACCATCGACGCCGACGACGCCTGGTGCCCGCCGACCTTGAGCCCGCCGGGGTTGGGGCGCACGCGGTTGGCGTGATCGATGATCGCGGTGGCGAGCCAGAGCACCCGGTCCTCGACCACCTGCAGCGCGTCGCGCTCAGGCTCGGTGCCCGGCAGCGGGGCGGGGGCGGGACGCGTGGATGTCATCGGTGGCCTCCGGGTCTCACATTGACCCGAGAAGCGTTCGTCATGGAGCCGAGGTGCGCAAGCGACGCCGACGAGGTTGAGCACTATGGTCGCCGTAGCGGTCCCGGCGTCGGTGGGGAGTGAGCAGGATGGAGCCCGTCGACCCGATCGACGCCCGCCTGCTGCAGGCCCTCGGCGAGGAGCCCCGCGCCACCGTCGTCGCGCTGGCCGAACGTCTCGGCCTCGCCCGCAACACCGTCCAGGCCCGGCTCACCCGGCTCGAGGCGCGCGGCGTGCTCGGGTCGTTCGACCGCCGCATCGAGCCCGCGGCCCTCGGCCACCCGCTGCGCGCCTACGTCACCACCCGCGTCGAGCAGCGCCGGCTCGCCGAGGTCACCACCGCGCTCGCCCGCATCCCGGAGGTCGTGGAGGTGGTCGGCCTGGCCGGCGACGACGACCTGCTCGTCCAGGTCGTCGCCCGCGACGCCGACGCGCTCTATTCGATCGCCGGGAGCCTGCTGGCCGTGCCGGGCGTGGAGCGCACCTCGACCGCGCTCGTCATGCGCCAGCTCGTCCCGTTCCGGCTCGACCCGCTGCTCGCACGGCGTGCGAATTCGGACGACACGTCGACGCGGCCCGGCTAGCGTCCTGCACCGCGAGGGCGGGCCGGAGACGGTCGCTCACCGCTGCAACCGGGGAGGTCGCGGGTTCGAGTCCCGCCGCCGGGCGGACGCCCGGTGTAGCTCAGGGGGAGAGCACCGTGCGGCAGTCACACCATGCCCGACCTCGCACCCACTGCCACGAGGAGGACGGGCCGGCAGACCGTCGGTGTTCGGCGTCCCCGACCTCGGTCGCGGGGCGTGGCCGGAGTCCCGGTGTTCCCCGGTGGTCGACACCACGCCCGCCCTCCCCACCCCACCTCGACCCGTCCGCGGACGTGTGCCCGGAGGGAGGACCCATGGACCCGCTCACCACCGTCTCCACCCGCGCCACGCCGCAGTGGCTGCGTGCCGAGGATCGCCAGATCCCGAACGCGGCCGGCGGCTTCGGCTTCGCCCTCGGCGACGACGCCCGCGTGCTCCGCTTCCTCACCCTGGGCGTCGACGGCGGCACCTACTACGCGAGCGACCGCGAGCTGACCGCGCAGAACGCCGGCGTGGTCCTGCGGACCGCGCAGGCGCGGGCGTCCTGGCTGGTCGAGCAGGCCGTGGCGATCTCCACCGCGGGCCGCGCCCCGCGCCAGAACCCGGCGGTCTTCGCCCTGGCGGCGGCGGCCGCGCTCGGCGACGAGGCGGGCCGTCGCGCCGCGCTCGACGCGCTGCCCGCGGTGTGCCGCACCGGAACGCACCTGTTCCTCTTCGCGCGGTACGCCGAGCAGTTCCGCGGGTGGGGCCGCGGGCTGCGCCGGGCCGTGGCGCGCTGGTACACCGCCCCCGCCGTCGACGACGTGGCCTTCCAGGCCGTGAAGTACCGACAGCGCGAGGGCTGGTCCCACCGCGACCTGCTGCGCCTCGCGCACCCCGCCACGACCGAGCCCGACCGCCGGGCCCTGTTCCGGTGGATCGTGACCGGTGAGGTCGGCGACGACGCCCCGGAGCTCGTGCGCGGTCTGGTGGGCGCGCGGGCGGCGACGACGCCGGCGGAGTGGATCCGTCTCGTCATCGACCACCGCCTGGGCTGGGAGATGCTGCCCGACGCCGCGCTCGTGGAGCCGGACGTGTGGCGGGCGCTGCTCGCGGTCGGCCTGCCGCCGACCGCCCTGATGCGCCAGCTGCCCCGGCTGACGCGGCTCGGGGTGCTGACCGGGGACCGCCTCCGCAGGGTGGCGGCGCAGCTGGCCGACCCCGAGCGGCTGCGACGGGGACGCATCCACCCGATCTCGGTGCTCGTGGCGCTGCGCACCTACGCCGCGGGCCGGGGGCGCGGCGCGAGCTGGACGCCGAAGCGGGAGATCGTCGACGCGCTCGACGCGGCCTTCTCCACCGCGTTCGGCACGATCGAGCCGGCCGGGAAGCGGACGCTGCTCGCCCTCGACGTGTCGGGGTCGATGAACTACGGCACCGTGTCCGGGCTACCGATCTCCCCGCGGGAGGCGTCGGCGGCGCTCGCCCTCGTGACGATGGCGACCGAGCCCGACACGACGTGCGTCGGGTTCACCTCGACGGGCGGCTGGGCGACGCGGGGGTCGTTCACGGCGCTCACCGAGCTGGCGATCAGCCCGCGCCAGCGGCTCGACGACGCGGTCCGCGCCGTGCGGGACCTGCCCTGGGGCGGGACCGACTGCTCCCTGCCGATGCGCTGGGCGCAGGAGACGGGACGGGAGGTGGACACGTTCGTCGTGCTCACCGACAACGAGACGTGGGCCGGGCCGACGCACCCGCACCAGGCGCTGCGGCGCTACCGCGAGCGGACCGGCATCGACGCGAAGCTCGTGGTGGTGGGGATGACGGCGAACGACGTGTCGATCGCCGATCCGTCGGACCCGGGGATGCTCGACGTCGCCGGCTTCGACGCCGCCGCGCCCGGCCTCGTCGCCGCCTTCTCCCGCGGCGACTTCTGACCCTACGTGCGTGATCTTCTGAGCTATGGCTCAGAAGATCACGCACGTAGGGCTCAGCCCAGGGTGAAGGGGTCGCGGGTGCCGCCGGTGAGCTCGACCCACACCGACTTGTTCTCCAGGTACGCGTCGATGGCGTGGACGCCGTTCTCGCGGCCGATGCCCGAGGCCTTGAAGCCCCCGAACGGCACGCTCGGGGCGACGACGCGGTAGGCGTTGATCCACACCGTGCCGGCCTTGATCCGGGCGGCCGTGCGGTGGGCGCGGTGCACGTCCTTGGTCCAGACCGCACCGGCGAGGCCGTAGGGCGTGTCGTTGGCCAGCTTCACCGCCTCGTCCTCGTCGGTGAACGTCACCGCCGCGAGCACCGGCCCGAAGACCTCCTCGCGGAAGACGGTGTCCGTCGGCTTCACCGACAGCACGGTGGGCTGGACGAAGTAGCCGCCCAGCGACTCCTCCGACGACCCGCCGTACGCGATCGTCGCGCCCTCCTCGCGGGCCGTGGAGAGGTAGCCGACGACCTTCTCGTACTGCATCTTGTTGGCGACCGGGCCCATCTCGGTCTCCTCGCCGAACGGGTCGCCCAGCGTGATCTGCGACGCCCGCTCGGCCACGAGGCGCACCAGCTCGTCGTGGACGTCGGCGTGCACGATCAGCCGCGAGCCCGCCATGCACGTCTGTCCGGTCGCGGCGAACACGCCGGCCACCAGGCCGTTCGCCGCGGCCTGCAGGTCGGCGTCGGGGAAGACGACCTGCGGCGACTTCCCCCCGAGCTCGAGCGTCGCCGGGTTGAGGTTCTCCGCGGCGGCTGCGGCGACCTTCCGCCCGGTCGCGGTCGAGCCGGTGAACGCCACCTTGTCGACGCCGGGGTGCTTCGCCAGGTGCGCGCCGACCTCGCCGGAGTTCGCCGTGACGACGTTGACGACGCCGTCGGGGATGCCGGCCTGGGTGATGAGCTCGGCGAACCCGAGCGTCGAGCCCGGCGCGTGCTCCGACGGCTTGATCACCACGGTGCAGCCGGCGGCCAGGGCCGGCGCCACCTTCCAGCTCATCAGCAGCAGCGGCGAGTTCCAGGGCGTGATCGCGGCGACGACGCCGACGGGCTCGCGGCGGGTGTAGACGAGGTAGTTCGGATTCGGCGAGGGGATCTGCTGGCCCTCGATCTTGTCGGCCAGCCCGGCGAAGTAGTGGTACCAGCCGCCCAGCCCGTTGAGCTGGCCGAGCATCTCGCGGTAGAGCTTGCCGGAGTCGTTGACCTCGAGGCGCGCGAGCCGCTCGGCGTTGGCGGTGATCAGGTCGGCCAGCCGGCGCAGGCAGGCGGCGCGGGCGAAGCCGGTCATCTGGCCCCACTCGCCGTCGAGCGCGGCGCGGGCGGCGCCGACCGCGGCGTCGATGTCCTCCGTGCCCCCGTCGGGGATGACCGCCCACGGCTGCCCGGTGTAGGGGTTCTCGGACTCGAAGGTCCGCCCCGAGATCGCGCCGGTCGGCTTGCCGCCGATCAGCATGGACAGCTGCTCGAGCTCGCTCACGTATCTGCTCCTGTCGAGGTGCTCAGCCGGGGAAGGTGCCGGCGCGGGGGAGGAGGGCGGGGACGCGGTAGCCGAGCTGGTCGGAGAGGAAGTCCGCGATCGGCAGGAGTGCCTCGAGGTCGAGGCCGGTGGGGTGGCCCATGCGGTGGAGCAGGTAGACGAGGTCCTCGGTGGCGACGTTGCCGGTGGCCGCGGGGGCGAACGGGCAACCGCCGATCCCGCCGTTGGAGGAGTCCAGCCAGTCGACGCCCCACTCGATCGCGGCGATCGCGTTGGCGAAGCCGGTGTTGCGGGTGTTGTGGAAGTGCGCCCGCATCACCGCGTCCGGGGCGACCTCGCGCACCCCGTCGAGCAGCGTCCGCACCTGGGTGGGCACGCCGACGCCGATCGTGTCGGCGATCGCGATCTCCCGCGCGCCCGCGGCGGCACAGCGCCGGGCGACCTCCACGACGCGGTCCGGGTCGACCTCGCCGTCGAAGGGGCAGCCGAACGACGTCGCGATGGTCAACGACGCGAACAGGTCCCGCCCGGCGGCCTCGGCGAGCACCTCCTCGGCGACCTCGGTCAGGGCCGCCGTGGTGGAGTTCTGGTTGGCCTTGGCGAAGCCGTCGGAGGCGGGGACGACCACGTTGATCTCGTCGACCCCGGCCTGCACCGCGCGGTCGTAGCCGCGGCGGTTGAGCACCAGCCCGATGTAGGACACGCCCTCGGCCCGGTGGACCCCTTCCATGACGGCCTCGGCGTCCGCCATCGCCGGCACCAGCTTCGGGTGCACGAACGACACCGCCTCGATCCGGCGCGCGCCGGCGGCCACCGCCCGCTCGATCAGCTCGATCTTCGCGCCCGTCTCCAGCAGCGCCCGCTCGTTCTGGAGCCCGTCGCGCGGGCTGACCTCCACGATCCCGACCACGTCCCTGATCCTGCCCCTCAGCCGAGGACCGCGGCCACCGTCGCGGCGTGGTCGCGCATCGTCGCCGCCGGGTCCTCGCCGCGCTGGCGGCCCATGCCGCAGTACATCGCGACGCCGAAGTCGGCGAGGTGGCGCGATGCCGTGGTGTGGCGCCGCCGCAGGCCGGCCTCGCCGTCGAGCGGCAGGACGATGCCGAGGAAGACCCGGGTGTCGGGGGCGTCGAGGTCGGCCAGTGGGGCGACGAACGCGTCCTCCTCGCTGCGCAGGTAGCGCGGCCCGGCGAGGTGGACCCAGTCGAGCGGGCGGCCCGCGTGCGCGACGGCGTGGTTGGCCATCCGCACGATCAGTCCCATGTCGCGGGCCTCGTACATGGGCCACTCGGGGAACGTCCCGTAGCAGAGGTGCAGGCCCATGAGGACGTCCTCGGGCACCCGCGGGGCCAGGCGCGACCACGGCCCCGCGAAGCGATCCCAGGCGTCCCCCTCGGTCCACGCGATGACCCCCTCGAGGTCCTGCGTCTCGTAGGCGAGGTCCCACTGCACGGCCAGGTCGCGGGCCGGGATCACCGCGAGCAGCTCGTCCAGCGACCGCAGCCACAGGTCCTCGAGCGCGGGCCCGACGATCGCCCAGTTGCGGGCGTAGGCGTCCTTGAACGCCCCGGTGAACACGCTCGACGGGAACGGCAGGCCGACCTGGAAGCGCAGGTGCGGCGGGATCACCCCCTCGTCGCGCAGGGTGCGGAAGCGCTCCCACGACTCCAGCGTCTCGGCGATGCGCGGCCAGGAGTCGAAGCGCAGCGTCTCCACGCCGTCGGCCACGGTGAGCCGGGCGGTGTCGTAGGCGTGCCGGGCCCGCCCGGTGGGGGAGGGCGACGGCTCGAGCACCGTGATGTCCGGGTGCGGCTCGAGCAGGGTCACGCGGTCGTAGCCGACCCACCCGCCGCGGGCCCCGGACTCGCCGTCGGGCAGGGCGGCGACCCGGTCGCCGAACAGCGCCGCGCCCGCCCGGAAGCCCTCGTCGGTCGAGTCGACGGGCAGGCTCCCGACGAGGAGCAGGTCGCTGTCGACGCGACGGGTCATGGTGGTCCTCCCGGGTCGGGCAGGGGCACGTCGGCGCCGGGTGACGCCGTCGGGCAGCATGGTCCCGCCGACGGCGGGTGTCATCCCGGTGCCTCCGTGCGGTGGACCGCCCGTCGACCGCACACCACCGGTCGGGTGTTCCGCAGGACGCACCGCGCGTGGTGTGACGCCGGATCGGTCACCCGGAGGTGACCGGCCGGGCAGGAGGACACTGGAGGGATGAGCGCGATCGTGACCACCTCGTCCGGCACGTCGCGCCCGACGCCCCGCACCCGGCGCGTCCTGCGGATCGTCACCGGCGTCGTGGTCGCCGCCGCGGTCACCACCGGTGTGGTCATCGTCTTCCCGACGGTCGAGGCGGCCGGCGCCGCGCTGATCGGCGCCGACCCCTGGTGGGTCCTGGTCGCGGTCGCCTGCGAGGCCGGCTCGATCGTCGCGTTCTCCGCGATGCACCACCGGCTGCTCGTCGCCGCCTCGGTCCGCGTCTCGCTCGGCGAGGTCACGCTCGTGACGATGGCGGCGAACGCCCTGCACCTCACCGTGCCCGGCGGGGCCGCGCTGTCCACGGCCTACACCTACAAGCGGCGCCGCGCCTGGGGCGCCACCGTGCCCGCCACCACGTGGACGATGGTCGCCGGGGGCGTCGCGGCGAGCCTGGCGCTGGCCGCGATCGCGCTGGGCTCGGGCCTGGTCGTCGGCGGGCTGCCGAACTCGGTGCCGTGGATGGTGCTGCAGATCGCCGGGGTCGCCGCGCTCGGCGCCGGGGTCGTCGTCGTGGCCCGCCGGCCCGGCCTGCTGGTGACGGCCGGGACGTGGGGCCTGCGGCTGGTCAACCGCCTGCGGTCCCGGCCCCGCGACACCGGCGTCGCCGAGCTCGGCGAGCAGATCGACGCCCTGCAGCTCATCGAGCTGCGCGGCGGCGGGCGCGCCGTCGTCGGGGTCAGCGCGCTGCTCAACTGGGTGCTCGACATCGCCTGCCTCGCGGCCTGCTGCGCCGCCGTCGGCGCCGAGGGCATGACGTTCGCGCTGGTCCTCGTGGCCTACGCCGCCGCGACCGCCGCCTCCAGCGCGGCGTTCCTGCCCGGCGGCCTGGGCCTCGTCGACGGCGCCCTGCTCGCCGCGCTGGTGGCCGGCGGCGTCCCGTCGCACCCGGCGCTGGCCGCGGTGCTGCTCTACCGCCTCGTCAGCTTCGTCGGCGTCGCCGCCGCGGGCTGGGTGGCCTGGTTCGTCGTGCACACCCGCACCACCGCCGCGCTGCCCGACGACGCGGACGAGACCGCCGACACCACCGACACGGTCGACGCCGTCGCGACCGCGGAGCTCCCGACCGTGGCCGACCCGCCCCGCGAGGCGCGGGACGTGCCGGACGCCGATCCGTTGCACCGGGGGCGCGGCCCACGCGGCTGACCCCCGGCAGGCGGTCGGCCGGCACGCGGCCGCCCCTTACGGGGTGCCGCCCGTCCCGCCACCGCCGCCGCTGCTGCCACCGTCGGTGGTGCCGCTGCCGCCCGTCCCGGTGCCGGAACTGCCCGTCCCGCCGCTCGACCCGCTGTCGCAGCAGCCGCCGTTGCTGGGCCGGCTCCAGGTTGTGGTCGTCGTGTGGCGGCCGCCGCCGCCCCAGCCGCCGCCACCGCCGCCCCCGGAGCTCGAGCCGCTCCCGCCCCCCGTGTCACGCGGCGCGCGCGTCGGCGCGACGGTCGCGGCCGGGTCCTGGGCGGGCACGGCCTCGCTGGTGGTGGTCGGTGCCGGGGCGATGACGGCCGCCGGCGGCGCCGGCGGCGCCGGCGTTGCGTTCGACACCTGCTGGTAGACGAACGTGCCGCCGCCCGCGAGGAGCAGCAGCGCGAGCGCGGCGATGATGATCGGCAGGCGACGCCGGGCGCCGCCGCTCGTGGCGGTGGTCTCGCCCGTGGGGTGCGCGCCCGACCCGCGCAGGGCCGGCGCGGGGATGCCCGCGGCGGGGGTGCCGGCGGCGTTGAGCGCCGGGGGCGGCACCCGGCTGCCCGCCTCGGCGGGCCGGATCGGCGGGCCCGGGCGCACGGCCTGGGTCTGTCCCGTCGGGATCGCGCCCGTCCGCGTCGTGGGCCGGTAGCCACCGCCGGTCGGTGGCCCGCCGGTGCGGGACGCGACCGGGATCATGCCGCTGTTGGTGCCCGAGGGGGTCGGCCCGGTGCGGGGCCCGCCCTGGCCGAGCGCCGTCGTCACCGGGGCCGCGCCGCTGGCCGGCCCGGTGAACTTGCCGCGGCCGTCGACGTAGCCGCGCCCGGACATCGCCGCGGCGCCCAGCACGATCGCGTGCTTCGGGTGCGCGTCGACCGACGTCGGCCGGCCGAGCTCGGCGGAGACCATCTGCGAGACCAGCGGGATCCGCGACGAGCCACCGACGAGCAGCACGGTGCTCAGGTGGTCCGGGGCGACGCCGGCGGAGAGCAGTGCCCGGTTCAGCGCCTCGATCGTCGCGCTGATGGACGGGCGGATCATGTCCTCGAACTCGCCGCGCGTGAGGCGCACCTCGGTCTGCAGCTTCGGCAGCATCACCGGGATCGTCGCCTCGGTGTCGGCCGAGAGGGCCTCCTTGGCGCGCGCGCAGTCCTGACGCAGGCGGATGACGGCGGTGGTGTCGTGCGGGTCGGACGGGTCGAGCGCGGAGAGCGGGCCGCCGAGGCTGCGGTCGACGTGGTTGAAGACGGCCTCGTCGAAGTCGATGCCCCCCAGGCCCTCGAGGCCCTCGGGCGTCCCGAGGATCTCGAAGCCCTTGCCCGCGGTGCGCAGGACGGTGGCGTCGAACGTGCCGCCGCCGAGGTCGTACACGGCGACGAGCGCACCCTCGTCGAGGCGCTCGTTGGCCGCGTAGTGGGCAGCGGCCCCCTCCGGCTCGGTGAGCATCCGGACCTCGCGCAGCCCGGCGGTGCGCGGGATCTGGCTGAACAGCTCCTTCTTGTACGGGCCCCAGTTGGCGGGGTGGGTGAGCGTCACGGCGTCCGGCATGCCGCCCTCGCGCTCGCTGACCAGCGTCAGGACGTCGCGCAGCTGCATGCCCATGAGCTGGGCGGCCGCGTACGGGGTGCCGCCGAGCACCAGGGGCATCGGGTCGCCGAGGCGCCGCTTGACCTCCCGCGCGACGCGGTCCGGCTCGGTCGCCGCCCGCCGGTCCGCGGCGTCGCCCGTGAGGACCTGACCGTCCTCGCGCACGAGCACCACCGACGGCACCGCCGCCGACCGGTCACCGAGCGTCACCATCTCGACGCGTCCGTCACGCTCGACGGCGGCGGCGGTGAACGTGGTGCCCAGGTCGACACCGAGTCCGTATCCCACCGATCTTCCCTCTCCTGTCCGCAACCGTCAGCCGGTCGTCAGCCCACGTGCCCGAGGTGCTCGGACCCGTCCGTCCCGCTCGTGTCGTGCCCGCCGGAGTCGGCGTGGCCCGACGACGCGGCCTCGTGCCCGCCGTCACCGTGGCCCGAGCCCTCGTGGCTCGTTCCGCTGTGCCCGGATCCGTCGATGTCGTTCGTCTCGTGGACGGCGTCGCCCGTGCCGTCGTGGTCGTTACCGCCCGCGCCGCTCCCGTCGTGCGTCGTGTCGTGCGTCCCGCCCGTGCCACCGGTCCCGGAGGTGGTGGATGGGCTGTGCGTGCCGCCCGCGTCCGCCGGCGAGGCCGGACCGCCCTGGAACGGGTCGACCGGACCGGCCGCCGGACCGTGGCCGGCGAAGACCTGGTCGTGAGCCGGGGCCTGGTCGGGCCCGGTCGCGGTGCCCGTCGCCGGGCTGCCGTGGCCACCGAAGCCTCCCGTGTCGGGCGGCGGGCCGTCGAGATCGTGCCCGGTGGCGTGCGACGGTCCCGAGAACGACACGGTCGTCACGGGCACGGAGGCCGGGGAGAGCGAGGAGTCGAGCGGGAGCACGCCGGCGGCCCCCGCAGCCCCCGCAGCTCCGGCCGCGGCCGGCATCGTCGTGGCGGGCGCGGTCGTGGCGGGCGCGGTCGTGGCAGGCGCGGTCGTGGCAGGGCCGGGCGTGCCCGCCGGCGCCCCGGTGGCGCCGGTGGTGCCCGTGCCGGTGGTGGTGCCGGTCGTACCGGTGGTGCTCGCCCCGCTGCCGGTCGGCGGCGCCGGGGTTCCCGCACCGGAGGTCGTGGTGGTCGGGCCCGTCCCGTTCGGCGTTCCCGTCGCGCCGTCGGGGCCCTGACCGGACGCACCCGTCGCCGGTGTGCCGGCCGGCAGCCCGGGCTGCTCGCCGTGCCCGCCCCGGCCGGAGCCGACCGAGGCGTTCTGGTCGACGTCGGTGGTCGCCTCGTCGCCCGTGTCGTGGCTCTGGCTGGTCGCCCGCTCGCTGAGGTTGATGGTGGTGTCGTGGGGGTCCGGACGCCCGTGCTCGGTGACCTGCACCGACTCGTCCTGCCGGATGCCGATCTCGTCACGGCCGTCGCCGTCGGCGCCGACCGTGACGGTGATGCTGTGGTCGACCGCGACGGGGGTGAAGCTGCCGTCGGCGTTCTCGACGACCTGGACGTGACCGGTCTCGTGGATCATCAGGTCGGTCTCCTGGCCCGGCGGGTCCGGGACGGTGACCTGGTAGTGCTCGACGAAGTGGTACTCGTGGCCCTGGCTGTCGCGGATGACGATGTACTGGTAGGCGTCGACCTGGAAGTTGCCGTCCGCGGTCTCGACGACGTTGACGTCCTGGAAGATCGACACCGTGAGCGTGTGCTCCGGGCCGGGGGCGTCGCCGTGGTGGACCTGGAAGCTCCCGCCCAGCCCGGAGGAGACCGGGCCGTCGCCGAGGGAGCCGTGGGTCTCGTGGGAGGCGCTGCCGCCGAAGCCGCCGCCGTGACCACCGCCCGCTCCGCCGTCCGCGCCGCCGCCGTGCCCGCCGCCGGGTCCCTCCAGGTCGGCGAGGCCCTGCCCGGGCGGCGGGACCGCGCCGTCGAAGCCGCTGAGGTCCACCGCCGGCTCGGCGGTGGCCGTGCCCGCGCCGAGGGCGACCGCGGCGGCCGCGACGCCGAACGTGGCGCTCGCCGTCGCCGCACGCCGGGCGATCGCACGGATGCTCGAGGGCGCGGTGTCGCTGTCGTCCTTCGCCTGGCGGATTCGCTCGGGGACCGCGCCGTGCGCATCGCGCTTGGCGAGCTCCCACAGGTGTGGGGGCATGCCGACGGGGGGTCGGCTCGCGGTCGATGCGGTCATGACGCCACCCTCGCCTGCCGCCGGGCCCGGGTCATGAGCAGCCGACTACTCGGTCGTACCCGCCGCCCACGGGCCGGTTGCTCATGGGCTGGCCGCCGGCGTTGCTCATGGGGGAGCCGCCCGGGGGCGGCAGGGCGCCCATGAGCAGGCCCTCGCTGGTGCGCACGAGCACGCGCGCGGCCTCGCGGACGTCGCGGGCGGAGGCCGGGTGCTCGGCGCGGCGCTGCCACTGCGACAGCGTCGCCTGCGCCCCCCGCAGGACCTCGGCCTGCGGGCTCCCGGGCGGGAGCCCGAGGCGGATCTCGGGCTCGACGCCGTCCACACCGAGGAGACGCTCGGCGTCGGCGCGCTCCTGCGGGGTGAGCATGAGGCCGCCGCCGCGCAGGGTGTCGAGCAGCCGGACCTCGGCGAACTCGTGGGCGCTGGAGTTGATGACCTCCAGCTCGTGGCGCAGGCCGTCGGCGGCGGGGAACGGGTAGCGGCGCAGCACCGACTCGGTGGCGAGCAGGGCCGAGCGCGCCTTGAGGACGTCGGCCCGGGCGGCGAAGCGGCTGACCAGTGCCTCGCGCAGGGGCACGAGCCCGCTCCGGGACAGCAGCTCGCGCGACAGGGCGCCCGCGGTCGTCGCCACACCGCTGTGCACCAGCCGCAGCGAGAGCCGCACGCCGAACATCCCGTAGCGGTCGAGCAGCGCCGATCGGCGCGCCGGCTCGAGCCCGATCTCGGTGTCCGCGGTCGCGAAGCGGTCGGCGGACAGCAGCAGGCGCTCGAGCTCCGTCTCGGAGGCCTCGGCCAGCACGTTGATCGCCCGGAACTCGTCCTCGCGCAGGGTTGCGGCGGTGACGGCGAGCAGGCCGGCGACGGGCATGACCGTCTGGCAGAGCGCGCGGACGCGGGGGTCGTCGCGGTACCGCCCGGCGATCTTGGCGGCGCTCTCGAGGGCGTCGGGACGCCCGTGCCCCACCTCGTCGGCCCGGGCGAGGACGCCGAGGGTGTTGATCGGCCGGCGTTCGGTGGGGTCGTCGCGGAACGACTCGAGGAAGCGGACGTCGGCGGCGTGGACGTGGCGCATGAGGTAGACGACCGCGTCGGCCTCGGAGGCCCGCGGCTCGGTCTCGTCGTCCTCCTCGCCGCTGGCGCCGAGCATCGACTCGGTCCGGCGCGAGAGCTCGGTCGTCAGTGAGCCCATGCCGGGCGTGTCGATGAGCGTCATCGAGCGCAGGGCGGGGGAGGGCCAGTCGACGACGAGGCGCTCGACGTCGTCGGCGTGCATGCCCTGCAGGTCGATGTCGAGCAGGCCCCCGGTCGGGCCGGGGGGCAGCTGGCGCGGCGGTCCCTGCCGGGGATTCGCCGTGACGCGGTAGGTGTGGCCGTCGCGGAACCAGGTGACGATCCGGGTGCACTCACCGGCGTCCGTGGCCGCGAGCTCCTGGCCGACGAGCGCGTTGAGCAGCGTCGACTTCCCGGCCTTGATCCGTCCCGCGAGCGCGACGCGCAGCGGCTCGTCGAGCCGCGCGGCGGCGCGCTGGAGGTCGGGGAGCGCGGGCCCGCCGCCGTAGATCTGGCAGGCGTGGTGGACGAGGCCCCGGACGCGGTTGATCAGCGGGGGCGCCGGTGCGGCCATCACGCCACGCCCTGCGGGTTGGCCGCCGCGGCCGACAGCTCACGGGCGCGCTGCTCGGCCTGGGCCTTCTCGATCGCGGCCTGGGCCCGCTCGAGGTGGGCCTGCAGATCGGTGACGCGGGCGCGCAGCATGACCATCGACTTCTGGTCGTTGTCGAGGCGCTCGCGGGTGCTCGCGTCGCTCTCCGAGGTCTGGGCGGCCTGCTGGGCCGCGGCGAGACCGTCGGCCGCCGAGCGCTGGAGCTCGGTGATGCGTTCGGACCACGCGTTGCGCAGCTCGCGCTGGACGTGACGGATGGCGTCGCGGGAGTCCTTGCCGATCTGGATGTTGAACTCGTCGACGAAGCGCCGCACGGTGTTCTTGGCCTCCCCGCGGCGGCGTTCGAGCTGCTGCTTGCGCTGCTCCTTGAAGCCGAACCCGCCCATGAGGGCGCCGGCGGCGAGGCCGATCGGCAGCGGCACCGCCAGCCCGAGCATGGCGGGCAGCATCGTGAACATCAGGACGCCGCCGTAGCCCTTCTGCATGGCGGCCAGGCCGGCGCCCTTCGCCTTCTTCTCCACGAACGCGGAGTCGACGCTGAAGTCACGCAGCTTGTCGATCGGCGCCGAGACGTCGCGAGCGGTGATGATCTGGGACTCGGCGAGCTCGAAGTGCTGGCCGACCTGGAAGGCGACCTCCTTCGCCCGCCGCACGAACATGGCGTAGTTCTCCAGCGCCTCGCCGGCCAGGCGCTGGCGCAGCCACTCCTCGAACTCGGTCCAGTTCTTGGCCGGATCGCCGTCGTCGATCGCCGCCTCGGCCTCGTGGAGCACGGTGCGGGAGCGCTGGCGCAGGTCGAACTCGATGTCGGAGTTGATGTCGGCGAACCCGTCCTGCAGGACCAGCTGCCACTTCGACGAGCGCTCGCGCAGGGCGTCGGCCCGTGCCTTGGTGCGCTCGAGGGTGGCGACGATCCGGGCCGCGTTCTGCGGCGCGACGAGCGCGTCGCGCTCGGCGGCGATCGCGATGTCGAGCTGCTGGAGGGCGCGGGTGATGTGGGTGACGGTCGAGTCGAGCGCGACGCGCTCGGCGTTGGCGATCGTCTGGTGCAGGTGGTTCACCAGTACCGGGAAGCCCGACTCGTTGTTCAGGGCCTGGTCGGACGAGCGGGCCGCCACCTGCCGGATCTCGGACGACACCGGGATGATCTCGATGGCGACACCGGCCCGCCGCAGGTGGTTGGCGTTGAGGTCGCGGATGCGGCCCCAGTGCGGGTAGAGGTCGGTCTTCGTCTGGATCATGACGATGTTCGGGCACAGGTCCTGCACGGTGCGCAGGAACCGCACCTCCGCGTACGTCAGCTCCTGGGAGGCGTCGCTGACGAACAGCACCGCGTGCGACTGCGGGAGCGAGCCGATCGTCGTGGCGTTGTGGACCGACCCGAGCCCGCCGACGCCGGGGGTGTCGATGAGGACCAGGCCGCTGGAGAGCAGCGGCCGGTCGATCCCCACCGTCACCGACCGGAGCCGGCGGGTGTTGCCGGGGTTGCCGGCCTCGGAGACGTAGGACGCGATCTCCGACGGCGAGATCGGCTCCGTCCAGCCGGGACCGCCGGATCCCGGCGCCGCGTCGAAGCTGGCGCTGGCGGCGACCTCGTTGTTGTAGCGCACCTCCGTCGGCACCGACGTGGCGATGTCGTCGTCGACGGGGCAGATGGGTGCGGTCAGGAGTGCGTTGATCAGTGAGCTCTTGCCCTGCTTGAACTCCCCCACCACGTGCACGGTGATGGTGGAGTCGGTCAGCAGGCGCCGAGCGCGGGTCAGCCGTTCGGCGATGTCCTCTCGCCCGTAGGCCTTGGCTCCCTTGACGGTCATGTCGAGGGTCTCCAGGGCGTGGTTGACCGCTGCGCTCGGCGCCTGCTGAGCCATCGTTCTCCTCTCTCGGTGTCAGGTCGGGTGGTGGCCGAGATCAGCCGAAGTGGTGCTCGCCCCCACCGCCGCTGTCGCTGCCGCCGCCGTGGTCCGAGCTGCCGCCGCTGTCGTGGCTGCTGCTCGTCTCGTGACCGCCGCTGCTGCCGCCCTCGTGGCCGCCGCTCGACTCGAAGCCGCTGTCGTGGCTGCTGCTGCTCTCGTGGCCGCTGCTGCCGGAGTCAGCAGCCTCGCTGCCGCCGCTGTGGCCGCTCGAGCCGTCGTCGTCGGACCGGAAGAGGGCGTGTGCGTCGCCGCCCGAGCCGTCGTGCCCGGCGCCGGTGCCGCTGCTCTCCTCCCCGCCGCGGGCCGTCGGTTCGAAGACCCCGCCCTGGCCGGCCCCCTCGGAGCCGGTACCGGCGTGCGACCCGAACGGGTCGCCCGCGGTGCCGCGGTCGAGCGTGCCGGAGAGACCGCCGGGGCCCTCCGAGTTCTGCCCGCCGTTGAAGATCGACCCGGAGCTGGGGATGAGGTCGCCGGGGACGTGGGACGGCTGGCCGCCCTCCGAGCCCACCGGGCCGATGGCCTGCTGGGTGACGCCCTCCGCGCCGGTCGGGCCTGCCGGGGTGTGCTGCCCCGCGCCCTCGCCGAACGGGTCGGTGTGCCCGAAGGAGACCTCACGCGGCTCCTGCGTGGGCGGAACCCCGAGCTCGGGGTTGCCGCCGTGCGGGTTGAAGCCGATGTTGCCGTGCGCCGCGCTGCCCGAGGACGGGTCGAAGCGGGTCACGGCCTCGACGCCGCCGGCACCGGTCGCCCCGCCGGCCGCCGCCGCACCGGCGAGGTGCACCGGAGCCACACCGCCGTCAGCCTGGTTGACGTTGGCCGTGCCCGAGCCCTGGTTGACGTTGCTCGTGCCGCTGCCCTGGTTGACGTTGCCGCCGCCGGCACCCTGGTTGACGTTGCCAGCACCCGAGCCCTGGTTGACGTTGCCGCCGCCGCTGCCCTGGTTGACGTTTCCGCCACCAGCACCCTGGTTGACGTTCCCGCCGAGGCCGCCCTGGTTGACGTTGCCCGCGCCCGAGCCCTGGTTGACGTTGCCCGCGCCCGAGCCCTGGTTGACGTTGCCGAACCCGCCGCCCTGGTTGACGTTGCCGCCGAGGCCGCCCTGGTTCACGTTGC
>NZ_BAABHO010000025.1:0-418 GCF_039542135.1 Actinomycetospora chlora | reverse complement strand
TGCCGCCGCCGGCACCCTGGTTGACGTTGCCGCCGCCGGCACCCTGGTTGACGTTGCCGCCGCCGGCACCCTGGTTGACGTTCCCGCCGAGGCCGCCCTGGTTGACGTTGCCTCCACCCGAGCCCTGGTTGACGTTGCCGAACCCGCCGCCCTGGTTCACGTTCCCGCCGAGGCCGCCCTGGTTGACGTTGCCTCCACCCGAGCCCTGGTTGACGTTGCCGAACCCGCCGCCCTGGTTGACGTTCCCGCCGAGGCCGCCCTGGTTGACGTTGCCGCCACCAGCACCCTGGTTGACGTTGCCGCCACCGGCGCCCTGGTTGACGTTGCCGCCACCGGCGCCCTGGTTGACGTTGCCGCCGAGGCCGCCCTGGTTGACGTTGCCGCCACCAGCACCCTGGTTGACGTTGCCGCCCAGGCC